>NZ_JAUBVD010000007.1:2599-21005 GCF_036705675.1 Microcoleus sp. AT8-A3 | reverse complement strand
GCGGGACGCCCGTGCCACAGTTAACACAGGCGGGACGCCCGTGCCACAGTTAACACAGGCGGGACGCCCGTGCCACACATAGTTAAAATAGATAAATTTCGAGGATTAGTAAATTGCTTAAGTTTGCTGGAGCGGCAGTTCCATGATAAACTCGGTTCCCTTGCAGGGTTCCGACTCGCACCGAAGCGAGCCTCGGTGATTCTCTACTAAGATTTTGTAGACAATAGACAATCCTAAACCGGTACCTTTACCGATTTCCTTGGTGGTGAAAAACTGCTCGAACATTCGCTCTTTTATCTGTGGTGTCATTCCGGTTCCCGTGTCAGCAATCCGCACTCTCACGCGATCGGGGCCAGCTAATTCTGTGCTGATAAAAATTTTTAGCGCAGCATTGGGCTGATTTTGTGCTACCTCGTCCAAAGCATCGATCGCGTTGGTAATTAGATTCATAAATACTTGATTTAGCTGTCCTGAATAACACTCTACAGGAGGCAACTTTCCATATTTTTTAATTACTTGAATGTCGCGACGATCTATTTGAGAATTGAGACGGTTTCGCAAAATTAACACGGTGCTGTCAATGCTGTCGTGCAAGTCGCACATGGTCATGTTAGTGTTATCGGTTCGCGAAAAATTGCCCATAGATTTGACAATTTCGCGAATGCGATTGGAACCCATTTGCATGGAAGACATAACTTTAGGCAAGTCTTCAACTAGAAAATCAAGATCTATCTCTGCGATTTTAGCTGTGATTTCGGGACAGGGATTTGGACAGTATTCTCGATAGAGGCGCAGCAGGTGTAGCAAATCTTGAGTATAAATTTCCGCATGGCTCAAGTTGCCGTAAATAAAACTAACTGGGTTATTAATTTCGTGGACGATACTAGCCATTAGCGCCCCCAGCGAAGACATTTTTTCGCTGTGGAGGAGTTGAGCTTGAGTTTGTTTTAGTTCGCAAAGTGCGCGATCGAGCTGGGCTGCTTGAGCTTCCGCTTTCGAGGTAGCAGCACAACTTTCTTGATAAAGTTCTACCTGTTTAAGGTCGATTTCAAATTGTTCGATTTCGCTTTCTTGCTGGTATTGACTCACTACGGCATCGAAAGCTTCTAGCAAGTCGCCGCCCGCTGCTTCGACAATGTACAGCAGGTGGGGATTTTCCAGCCTGAGTTCGGCATCAGGAACTTGCACCAAGGCTTTTATTCGATCGATATATGCGCGTACTTGTTTGTCTAAATACAGTGGTGGCTCAAAATACATGGCCTTGACGGTGGCTGAAGGGGGACTCAATAAGTTGAGGCTGCTGCTAGTATTAATTAAGTCGCGGTGGGATTTTTCCATAAGCTCGATCGCCTCTAACAAATTCCCCCGCAGCTTGGCTCTTTCTACGCCATTCTGAGAGCCAACTAACCTCATGCAAAAAAAAGCCGTTCGTTGGGAAAGCATTCGCTGGCGGCCGCTGATGTTAATTACCGCAGCACTAATTTTTCTGGCTGTCGTAATTTCTTCCAGATTAAAGTAGTTGCTCAGTGCTGCCATTGGTAATACCCCCGACTCCACTAAATGTCTGTAGCTCCTGCTGACACAAGATTTAAGAGCCATAAAAAAAATTGTATAATACACTAATCAATATATTCTGTATTTCCTAATAAAGTAGTATACTAAAACACAATTATTTTCCATTTGTGGCTTATCACAATTTTTATGATTCGGCTTCTTGCACAGTTTTTCTTAATTATTCAAAAATTCACAAGTCAACTTCGCCATAATTGGAGCTTGAGTTTGCGGCAACCCGTGAGTGGCATTGGGAATAATTGCTAACTCTGCCCCCGGTATCTTGTTAGCCTAGGTTTCACAGTGCCATAGACGAATTGTTTCGTCACTATCTGCTGCGATAACTAAGGTAGGAATTTGCAATTTGTGAATTTCTTTTTCTACTGTATCAACTGCATCTTCTGGCTGCATCCGACTCATTAACAATGACCTTGCTACTGGTTGAGATATCAACTCCCTGCGCCACCCCGAAATTTGCTGCAATTTCTCACTTTTTCCCGCTAAACTCGCAAAAGGTTTTGCCAACTGCAATGCCCAATCAACAACTGGAGTTTCCCACAATAGCGGCCGCAAAGCATCGTATTCACCGCAAAAACTGTCGTCCCGAATTCCGGCTGGTGCTGCTAACACTAAACTGCTCACAGAATTAGGATATTTGAGGGAATATGCAGATGCTACCCAACCGCCAAAAGAATGTCCGATGATGCAGCAAGGTTCGATATTTAGTTGTTCTACAACTTGCCGCACAAAAGCAACTTCTACAGCTACGTCGTAGCGGATTTCTGGTTTGCTGGATTCTCCAAAACCCAACATATCTAAACTAATGCACCGAAACTGAGATTGCAGTAACTCAATTAATGGCAGCCAGCAAGTCTTTTCTCCTAAGACACTCTGCAGCATCAATAAGAGTCTGCCGCACCCGATGTCGAGGTAGGTGGCTGTTTGGCTGCTGCTATTGACAAATGTACTTAATGTGTGCGCTTGTTCTACAGGTGCTTGAGACTGCATGGCGATCGACTCCCGATCGGTCAGGAATCTTTGTAAAGGATTGTAACAAAAAAGCAGTCCAAAGGTTAAACTTCATTACGGAGTACACAGTTAGAAATAGACCATGATATTGTCTATGATTATTAGAAAATACTACAAACCCAAAGCAGGAGAACACTTTGAACTCTACTTTAAGACAGTACCCGGCTTGCTCTCTTCGCGAAGATGTCAGTGAGTACGTAGCACACCTACAGCTTCACATGACTTTACAAGCTCGCAACTTGCTCCCTACCATTACCACCGCTAAGGATAGTCGCGAACAACTGTTGCAGCAGACTCAGGCTCATTTTGAGAAACGTGTTTCTCGACAAGCTATTTAAACAAATTTTCGGTTTCCCCAATTTACGATCGCCCGCGGTCGAACTTTCCGACATTTCAGCATCCCAGAAACCCGGTAGCCTCAACAATACCGGGTTTCTTTTCGGCTAATTATGCAGGGGGCCAGGTTTTGGGTAATATGCGTTGGGTATGCTTTAAATTTAATGTCTATGCGAATTCCGATTATTGCATTTTTGACTTTGGCTGGGCTGGCTGGCGGCGAATTGGCAGCCGGGGCGATCGATCCGAGTGCCGCACCGACTGAGGCCCAGTTTAGAGAGGGAACCGCAGAAATTGACAGGCGAGACGCCTGTCCCACAAGAGCACAGAGGGAGGAGGATGAGGTGAGTCTCACATCTGGCACCATTCTCCAGAACGGGCAAGATGCCCGGTCCACAAGAGATGAATTGTTTTGTGGAACAGGCATCTTGCCTGTTCATCAAAAGCTGATTGAAAATGGTGCAGCATCTGTCAAGAACGGTGCAGCATCTGTCCAGAACGGGCAAGATGCCCGTTCCACAAGAGATGAATTGTGTGGTGGCACAGGAATGTTGGCTGAAGTACGCGGGGCGCAGCTATCCCCTAGGGAATCGCCCTCACTCAAGTCCAACCACAATAAAGATTTTACATCTCTGTTAAAAACTCCGGCGACGATCGCGACCAACGCTGAAATCCCCGAAGCAGTAAACAGCAACGCCAGACAGCTAGGCGGTACTCTACAAATCAGTCAAGCGGGCAATGCTGAAGGCGTTTACGTTGCTGAGGTGAAAATTCGCTTTGTCAATTCCAGAGGCGAAGCTGTTGATAGAAAAGGGAATCGAATTGAGGGCAGAATTTCGGAAGATTTTATCCGAGGTGAGCTCAAACTCAAGGCGGGGGATAACTACAGCCGGGAAGTTGTACGATCGGATTTACAGCAGTTGCAGCAATTGGGATTGTTTGAGAAAGTTACGGTTTCGATCGAAGAAGTTGGCACGGATGTTAATGTAATTTACAACGTTCAAGAGCGATCGGCTCGCTCTTTTAGCGTGAGTGCCAGTCTTAGTGATGATGTTGGCGTTGCTGTTCCTCTTTCCTATACCGATCGAACTTTCGGCACAAACCCCCAGCGGCTGGCGGTGGAACTTGAGCCCAGCCTCCGAGGTATCCAGTACGATGTCCAGTTTGTCAGCCCTTACGTTGCCGCCGAAGACCGTTTGGGATACAGTGTGAGAGCTTTTGGCGATCGCAGAATATCGGAAATTTTCAACAAAGATATTGATTTGCCCAACGGGAACCGAGTTCGGGAAATTCGGATGGGGGGAAATCTCAGGTTTACCAGACCTTTGGGCGATTGGCAATCGACTTTGGGACTGAATTATACAAACATCAGTACGCGCGATCGCAACTTAAATATCGCCCGTCGCGACGAACTCGGCAATCCTCTCACATTCAGTGGCAGCGGCGTTGACGAGTTATACACTGTTTCTTTTGGTGCGATGCTCGATCGGCGGGACAATCCCTTCAACCCCACCAGCGGCTCGATTCTGAGCCTCAGCACCGAGCAGTCGATACCTCTGGGACGAGGTAACATTGTGAGTAACAGGCTGTTAGCAAATTATATACATTATGTACCAGTAACTTTGCTCGGCATCAGCGAGTCCGAAGCCTTGCCCGAAATGCTGGCTTTTAACTTGCAAGCGGGCACGGTAATCGGGGATTTGCCACCAACGGAAGCTTTTCGCCTCGGCGGTCGCAATTCTGTGCGGGGTTACGATAGCGGGGATATTGGCAGTGGCAGGAGTTATTTTTTAGCTTCGGGTGAATATCGGTTTCCTGTCGGGAGGGATGTTGGCGGCGTGATATTTGCTGATTTTGCGTCGGATTTGGGAACGGGAGATAGTGTACTGGGAAAACCGGCCGTAGTCAGGGACAAACCGGGGACTGGGGCGGGTGTTGGGCTGGGTGTGAGGGTGCGATCGTCCTTTGGATTAATTCGCTTAGATATGGCTGTTAGCGACTCCGGCGACCTCAAACTTATACTCGGTACAAAGCAGCGATTTTAAATTAGTCATCAGTCGCGAGTTAACTGTAGGGGCGGGTTTTACCAACAATATTTGATAACCGCAAACAATCTTGTAAACCCGCCCCCACACCACCGATAACCCAGATTAACCTGATATTCGAGCGAATCCAAAAAATGTAGATTCGGATTTGCCGCCCAAGTGGGGGCGGGTTTATTATATTGTTGGTTTCTGGCATAGATGATTGGTAAAACCCGCCCCTACAGGATGCGTGAAGATACAAGAAGCGATTTCAATCGCCAGTTGCTAAAAAAGGTTTCAGCCTACGGTTTTAAACAGCGGGGTGTCTGCTATGTCTGCTAAAAATTGGGCGAGTTGTCGATCGAATAATTGAGTTTGATTTCTTTCGTCAACCCAACCTCCACAGTTTGTGGTAGTAATTGAAATGGAGTGAAATATAGCACCTCGGTAAGGACACCACAATGTGGGTTCCCTACTGGGTTGTAAGCAATTTACAATTGCTATATTTATGCTCGTAAATGCTTAACGCTTTGGTTTCTTTACATCAACAGTTTTCGGCTTAGCCGCCGGAGTGCGCGGATAAAACTTAAACTTATTGAGCGCAGCACTTGCCGATTTAGCCACACCGCTATCTATATCTCGCAAAGCTTTTTGTAGCAGCGGAATCACTTTTTCCGACTTAATCATTGCTAGTGCTTCCACAGCAGCTTCGCGCACCTCCGGGTGAATATCTTGAGCTAATTTTCCCAAGGTTTCTATTGCTCGCTGACCTTCGGATCTCAGAGCATTAGCAGCAGCCATTTTACCTAAAGCAGACGCTGCAAACTTCCGGGTTTCTTTGTCCTGACTTTGAACACATCCCATCAACTGCGGTAGGGAATAGCTTGGTGCTTGTCTGGTAATTGGAAGCTGTTGTTCGACTTCGGGTTGATGTAAATCAATGGGTTGTGGTTCTGAAAAACCTGTGTAATTTAACTCTTCTTCAACTTCTGTTTGATTTAACTCACTTGACAGTTCCTGCCAAACTTCTTCTTGTGATACACCTTCGGCAAATTCTGTTGAATTTAACTGACTAAACTGCTGCTCCGGGACTTCTTGTTGTACATTACTCTCGTACTGCTCTTGCAAAGACCTGATAGTAGCTTGCATCTGAGCTTCGTGAGCTCTCAACTGCTCGTGAGCCGCTTGCAACTGACTCTCGTATTGCTCTTGCAAAGCCTCCATATTTAACTGCAGCTCAACCTCGCGGTTCTCATATTCCTCGGCAGTTTGCCTCAAGCGAATTTCGTGTTCATTTTGCAAGTTTTGCAAATGTTGCTCCATCTGAGCTTGATAATTTAGATGCAATTCGTCAGCAACTCTGAGTAAGTGATGTTCGTGTTCGGCTTGCAAAGATTGGATATTTTGCTGCATCCTAGCATTGTTAGCGGCTTCTAATTCCTCGCTGATTTGTCGTCGCAGCTCGTACTCGTCTACGCTGGCAAGTGGTTGGACCTGACTCTCGCGTTCGGCCAAAACTTGTTGGAGCTGACTGTCGCGTTCTGCCAAAACTTGTTGGAGCTGATTTTCATATTGAGCCGCAACTTGTTTGAGCTGGTTTTCGTATTGGGTAGTAACTTGTCTGAGTAAATTTTCGTGTTCGATAGTAGCTTTTCTAAGCTGATTTTCCCGTTCTCCTTTCTGAGATTCTACAGCTTGTTGCACCCGAGACATCTGAGCTAATTCTATTTCCTCAGTAATTCTGCGAGTTTGCTGCAAGTATTCTTGCTTTTGCTTCTTTAAGCGCTTTTCCACTAACCAGTAAGCAACTGCTACCCCTGCCAAAAAACCTACGATCGCTCCGATGATACCCACAACTGAGATCCTCCCGACAAAATAGTGATGCTGGACTTTTTACATTTAACCATATAGCCTCCTGTAACCGCCCAGTAGCAACAGCCAGGCTGTCACTGCGAGCCAGTGAAGCGCCACCGCAGGCCAGATAGAACCGCTTTGCAGGTATGCGAGGGAGCACGCAACTCCCAAAATTGCCGCCAGTAGCAAAAATACTGGATTCATAAAGGTCGATCGACCAACCGGGTAAAAAGTCAGCGCGTTCAGCGGGTGGTAAACTACAAAAACCGCCAAACTCGCACATCCCCAAAACCACAGCATTAACCCAGAAGCCTTCTCAAACGGGTGCGGCAGCATTAACACCCGGAACAATAACTCCTCGGTGATGCCCGGACTTAACAAACAGCCAACGAGCACTCCCACAATTGTACGCCGAGAGGTTTGCACGTCTACTTTTAGAAATCCTGACCAAAAACCAATGGAAAGAGCGATCGAAGTGTAAACCAGCGCGAGCATAGCTGCAACCAGCCAATCAGTGACATCGGGAATAGTTGAAAAAGCCAGGGTGACGCGGCGTATCAGGAATCCCGGCAGCACCATCGCGCTAAAATTTAACATAATCAAACCGATCCTTAAAATTTTCAAACAGATGTTAGCAGTAAGTTGAGCCGTTTATTATGCAAAACCAATCATTGCCGCCCGTCAGAGTCCGCGTTTTTGTTTCGGGATTAGTTCAAGGAGTAGGATACCGATATTCAACGAAGAATCAAGCAAAGTATTTCGGCCTGGGCGGCTGGGTAAGAAATCTCCCCGACGGGCGCGTCGAAGCTGTCTTTGAAGGCTCCAAAAAAGCTGTTGAACAAATGATTAGTTGGTGCCGAGGCGGCCCCAGCGGTGCTAGGGTGAGCGAGTTGGTTTTGGAATACGAAGACCCGGAAGGCGATTCCCTTGACGATAGCTCCGCCGCGCGTACTTTTGAGATCCGGCGATAAAAGAATAAGGAATGAGAATTAAATAACTTCCACTCTTGAAAGTGGGATGGGCGGGACGCCCGTCCAAAAAGGACGGGCGTCCCGCCCATCCCACAATAACAATTAAAATTGTAAGTTATTTAATTCGCGATCCTAAACGGCATAGACTGCGGTTGAAATTGCTACTGTAGAAACGAGTTCTGCCTTGTATAAGGCAGGCTTCGCTCGCGCAGACTAAAGAATGAATCGCATAAAAAGCGCGAATTTGGTATTGCCAATTTACAGCGTATTCCAGGTTTATGAACTACACCCCAGAAACCGGGTTTCTTTACAGTTCTCGTATCATTAGTGATACTGTTTAAGAAACCCGGTTTCTCGCGTTCTACATTTACATGAAATATGCTGTATCAATGATTAGCAAGTTGACTTAAATTAGCAAACAACTGAGCAACTTTGGTCAAATCTTTATCTCCCGGCGCTATTTCTACGCCGCTAGAAAGGTCAACACCGCTGAAGTTATTGCCGATCGCGCTATCAATTGCATTTAAAATATTATCGGGTGTTAAACCGCCCGCCAGCAGCCAAGGACACGGCGGTCTAAACTCTGATAACATCATCCAGTCGATCGTTTTACCAGTACCGCCCAATTGCCCTGGATGGTAAGCATCCAGCAGTAAAGTATCGACACGAACAGCATAAACAGCAGCGGTGGCTAAAGTTTCAGGAGTCTTAACTCTCAGGGCTTTAATAATTTCAATTCCCGGCAAAAACTCCCGCAGTCGATCGCAATATTCCGCTGTTTCATCTCCATGCAACTGCACCCCGCTTAAATTTGACTCTGCCGCTACTTGACAGATATTTTCTATTGTGGTGTTGGCAAAAACGCCGATGCGATCGACATTTTCCGGCAATTGCTCGACAATCAGGCGAATTGTTTCTGGGCTGACATAGCGGGGGGAAGCCGGCACACAGATAAACCCCAAAGCCTGGGCTCCCAAGCGGGCGATCGCAATTCCTTGGTCTAATTTAGTGATTCCGCAAATTTTAACCCGCACTCCGATTCCTCCGTTCCGAATTTGTATCAAAATATAAACGAATTGTTAACTATTAAAACAAATCTTAGTTTAATGCAAACCGCTTTTTATAATCTGGGAAATCAATTTATCTGTGAAATCAGGAAATAAGAACATGATCACCTCATCTTTGCTGTTAGCCGTACAATCTACCGCTCCCTCAACACCGGAGTGGTCGCCACTGGTAGGACTGACAATGATTTTATGCAATTTGCTGGCGATCACGATCGGCTACTACGGCATCTCCAAGCAAAACCGAGGCAAGGGCCCAGCTTTACCCGTGGCACTCCCTGGAATGTTCAAAGGCTTCGGCGTACCAGAATTGCTGGCAACAGCCAGCTTCGGCCACTTGCTCGGAGCCGGAGTAATCTTGGGCTTGGGTAACGCCGGAGTTCTGTAAAAATCAGGGGAAAGGCAAAGGCAAGGGGTGAGAAAAGATATAATAGAAACTCTTTCTTGCTCTCCTTTCCCAGGAAAATTCATGCAGACAGGTTGGCGAATCGGCTCTTTATTTGGCATCCCCCTAGTTATAGATTATTCGTGGTTTATAATTTTAGCCTTAGCAACCCGCGAATACGCCAGCAGTTACCGCCTGTGGGGGCCTGCGCTCTCCTGGAGTGCGGGGTTAGCAATAGCTCTGCTACTGTTTGCTTCCGTGCTCTTGCACGAACTCGGACACAGCTTGGCGGCGATATCGCAAGGCATTAAAGTTAATTCTATTACCTTATTCTTATTTGGCGGAGTAGCTTCGATCGACTCGGAATCCAAAACTCCCGGTCAAGCTTTTCAAGTAGCCATTGCCGGCCCTCTAGTCAGCTTTGCGCTGTTTTTAATCCTCGGTTTGGGTTCTCAAGTTCTTCCCCCGCAAAGTTTGCTAGCAATTGTCACCGAAAGGGTAGCACTAATCAATCTCGTTTTGGGATTATTTAACTTAATTCCCGGTCTGCCTTTGGATGGAGGACAAGTTTTAAAAGCAGCAATTTGGAAAATCACCGGATCTCGATTTGCCGGCGTTCGCTGGGCGGCAAAAACAGGACAAGTTTTAGGTTGGCTGGCTGTTGCTTTGGGTCTGAGTTTATGCTTTTTAGCGCGGGAGTACGGCGGCTTGTGGATTGCACTGATTGGCTGGTTTGGCATTCGCAATGCCACTGCTTATAGCCAAGTTACTTCGCTGCAAGAAGCCCTGCTCAAAATTAAAGCCAGCGATGCGATGAGTCGCGAGTTTCGAGTTGTAGATGCAGATTTGACTCTGCGAGAATTTGCCGATCGATATTTGTTAGAAGTCAATCCGTTTCCATTTTATATTGCTGCGACCAACGGCCGGGATTTGGGCTTAGTGTCGATCGACGATATTCGCTTCACAGAACGCAGTCAATGGCAAATTCAGACTTTGCACAACATTTTGAAACCCCTGGGAAAAACCCCCACAGTCTCCGAAAAAGCCTCCCTTGCAGAAGTAATTAACAGCATGGAAGCCCGTCAACTCCCCCGAATCATCGTCCTCTCGCCGATTGGTTCAGTAGTGGGGACGATCGATCGGGGCGACGTGGTTAAAGTTTTAGCAAAATACCTCAAACCACAGATTTCAATGGCCGACATCAAGCGCAGCAAAGAAGAAAACAGCTATCCGCAGGGATTGCAATTAAGTGCGATCGCCAAAACTGCACAAGAAAACTAAAAATTTGGCATCAGTAAGGGGCATCAGCGATCGGTTAAGATGTAGCATACTTTGTGACTCAGGGTTGAAACACTAAATTTTATGCCCCAATTCTTTAAGAGAATTTATCATAAATTTGCGGAGGGACTTGGGAAAAATTTAACTTATTTATTCCCCAACGCTGACTTGCAACCTGTTGCTATCATCTGGATTGTCGTGACCGGAACTCTATTGGGAGTGAGGCATTTAGGCGGGTTGCAGCCACTAGAATTAAATGCTTACGACCTCATGGTGCAGTTGGGGCAAGATCGCGGCCCTGACCCCAGGTTGCTGATAGTTGAAATCACCGATCGGGACATTAGTGCTTTAAACAGATGGCCAATTTCCGATCGCGTTTTAGCAAAAGCGATCGCCGAAATAGCGCGTTTGGAACCCACAGCTATTGGTCTCGATATAATTCGTGATATTCCCTACGAACCGGGGACTGCTGAATTAGCAACTCAACTGAAAAACCCCAAAGTATTTCCCATTACCTTCATCGGCTCCTTAAAGTACGATCGAGTCCAGCCACCTCCCAACATACCAGACAAGCGGGTAGGATTTAACGATTTGTATCTCGATCCAGATGGTATAGTGCGTCGTAATGTGATGTCTATTGGCGATGGTAAAAACACGTTTTATTCATTTCCCTCCAGGCTAGCTTTTGCATATTTTGATAGCAAAAATATAGAATATAAAGCTACAGAAAACAATGAATTCTTAGTAGATAAAACAGTATTTTCAAAGTTGCGCTCAAACTCAGGAGGTTATCAAAACATTCCTGCCCAAGGCTATCAAATATTGCTAAATTACCGCTCTCCTAAAAAGATAGCAGAAACCGTGACCATAACTCAAGTTTTGGAGGGCAAAGTAGACCCCAACTTGGTAAAAGATAAAATAGTCTTAATCGGGGTGACAGCCCCAACAGTAAAAGATATTTTTTCTACCCCCTACAGCGCTACTAAAAACGGTAATATCCCGACGCCTGGGGTATTAATTCACGCAACGGCCACCAGCCAAATTCTCAGTGCAGTTTTAGACGGCCAAAGGCTATTTTGGTATTGGGATGAATGGCAAGAAATCCTCTGGATTGTGGTTTGGAGTGCAGTGGGTGGCTGTTTAGCTTGGCGGCTAGAAAAAGCGCTGAATTTGATCGCGATCGCGATCGTAGCTTGCGGCTCATTATTCGGATTCACCTTTTTCCTCTTCCTACAACAGGGGTGGATACCTCTAATTGCTCCAGCCCTTGCCCTTTTAATCACCGCAGGAGTCGCAGTTACCTATAAATACGAGCAGTCGAGACAACAGCAAGGGATTGTGATGAAATTATTAGGACAACAAACTTCACCCGCGATCGCAAATGCCCTGTGGAAAGAGCGCGTCCATCTGCTCGAATCAGGGTTATTGCCAGGGCAAAAAGTTACTGCTACGATCGTCCTCACCGACGTGCAGGGTTTTAGTACAATCTCCGAAAAACTCGCGCCAGAAGTGGTAATGAGTTGGTTAAATGAGTATTTATCAGCAATGGCCCAAGAAGTCCAAGCACATCAAGGCGTGATTAATAAATTTACCGGAGATGGAATGCTGGCAGTATTTGGCGTACCCATTCCCCGCACCACTCGCGAAGAAATTGCAGAAGATGCTCGCCTCGCCGTATCTTGCGCTTTAGCTATAAGTTCGCGCTTGCCAGAAATGAATCAAAATTGGCTCACACGCGGTTTACCGGCCGTAAAAATGCGAGTAGGCATCTTTACAGGGCCTGTGATGGTGGGTAGTCTGGGAGGCACAACCCGTTTAGAATATGGAGTGATCGGCGACAGCGTAAATATTGCCTCTCGCCTAGAAAGCTGCGAAAAGGAGCGGCACGAGGACACTTGCCGGATATTGATTGCAGAAGAAACCTTTGTGCATTTGGCCGACAAATTTGAGGTAGAATCTTGGGGAGCTTTGCCTTTAAGAGGTAGGGAACAAAAAGTTAATGTCTACCGGGTTTTGGGAAGGAAAAAGAAATAAAAAGAGAGAATCTCTCCCTACAAATTCATGGAGTTAATGTGAAAACAATTACTAAGTTTCTCATCAATCTGATATCAGTTGGCTCAATAGTATTGATAGCCACACTTAACATTTCTCAATTGGCAGTTGTGGGACAGCCCAGCATAAACACACCTGACCGCCCACCCAACCCTATACCGGGAGGGCCGCGCTTCATTCCGCCTACTGAAGATATAGATAATTGGCCCCCCACTCAACCGAGACGGCCTGTGCGCGGTGGCTGCGCGAGCATTAGTCAGCTAGGTCTCACAGCCTTAGTGCCTAAAAATAAGATGGGACGGACTGTTTCCGACTATCCAACGTTCTTTTTCTACTTGCCTCAAACAGAGGCCGAATCAGCCGAATTTATCCTACAAGATGAAAGCGGCAAGGAGATTTATAAACAGGAGCTCACAATTAGCAATTTATCAGGGGTAATCGGCGTTAGTATCCCCGCCAACCAAAATGTGCCGCCCTTGGAAGTAGGCAAAAGTTACACTTGGAATTTTACAGTGATTTGCGACTCTCTAGACCGATCGGCAGATCAGATAGAAATCGGTACGGTACGGCGAGTTGAACTCAGTGAAGATATCCGCCGTCAATTAGATCAGGCAGATCCGCGCCAGAAAACCGTTATTTATGCTGAAAATGGGATTTGGCAAGATGCCCTCAGCACCCTAGCTGCCGCTCGCCGCGATCGGCCTAATGATACAACGTTCAAGGCTGATTGGGAAAGCTTGCTGGATTCTGTGAAATTGGGCGAAATTGCCAAAGAGCCGATCGTTCAAATTCCGCCACAGCCCTAAGCGGTACTGCATTTAAATTTAACTTTTTTGGCGTCGGATCAACGGCCCGGAAAACTTTTAATAAAAATAACTGTACAAGTTTTTAACTTGTATCAGTAACAGCCAAGATGGTCGTTCCACAACAAATAATTTTTCTTGTGGAACGGCCATCTTGGCTGTTCCCAAAAGGCGGTATACCCACAATAATTATTCCAAAAATCTCTTGTGGAACGGCCATCTTGGCTGTTCCGAAAAGGTGGCAGTAAACCCCGCCCCCAAATATGGAGGTTAAATGTGAAACAGCTTATTACTTGTTAATTCCAAAATATCCTGCCATTCCTCATCCGAAAGTGACTGCACCTCCAAATCAATTTCAAAACAGCGACAAGCCGCCGCACTCAAAACATCAATTACAGTGGCAATCAAATCATCTCCCCCTTCAGATAGAGGTAATTGCACAGGAATTAATTCCTCCTCAAACACTTGAGAAAACAAACAAACATCCGGCTGCAAACGCATCGAACCGTGCTGCAAAATAGCATCACCCCTGCGTAATTGCGCGCTACCAATTAACTTGCAGCCATCAGCGGTAACTAAATCCGCACCCGTCGCAGTACCAAAACAATTCGGATTGTGAATATAACCCCTTCCAGCTTCCCCGTATTGCAAATCCAAACCCATCGCCCTCCAACCCTCAATCAAAAACTCGCAAATAGTCTGATAAGCTTTCATACGGCTGCTTCCAAACCCCGACGCCACAACTGCATAAGTTAAATCCCCTTGGTGCAGCACGGCGCGCCCGCCGCTGGGCCTCCTCACCAACTCCACAGGCATTCCCCGCCAAGACAACTGCTGCCAAAACTCCGGCCATCGGCGCTGGTGGTAGCCCAAGGAAATCGCCGCCGGTTGCCAAGTGTAAAATCGCAGAGTTGGCGGATGTTTGCCCGCTAGATGCTGTTCCAGTAGCCATTGGTCGATCGCCATCTGCACGCTACCAGACGCCGACAACAGTGGAATTAAACGCCATACAGAATTAGCCATCAGTCGCGAGTCCTTAGTTTCTACTCAATAATTCGCAGAATGTTTTAAAATTAGTAACAGTTTTTTGGGCCTGTCTTCTAAGTTGGTGCAAGTTTCACGCCAGCCGGTGCTTTAGAAATAAATAGAAAAAATAATCGCAGAACCATGAGCAACAGTGTAATTGTCATTAACGACGAAAAATTTGAAACAGAAGTCCTGAAAGCAGAGCAACCAGTGCTTGCCTATTTTTGGGCTACTTGGTGCGGGCCTTGCAAACTGATCGCGCCTTCGGTAGACTGGGTGGCGGCCAACTACAGCGATCGGCTGAAAGTGGTTAAAATGGAAATTGACCCCAATCCTAATACTGTCAAGCAGTATAAAGTAGAAGGAGTCCCAGCTCTCCGGCTGTTTAAAAATGCCGAAGTAGTGCTTTCTCACGAGGGAGCCATTACTAAACAAACTTTGATCGGTTTGCTCGACGCTCACTTATAAAGTTTGGAAATGATTCGGGAGTTTCCAACTCCCAACTTACAACTATAGCAATCGCAAATAGTTTTTCAATATCTCTCTTGTATCCTCAATATTCCTCTCTGGCTCTGCGCCCTCTGCGCTCTCTGCGGTTAGTAAAAAAAATAATTTAGCTAATATAAAAATAATCCTTAAAATCTCCCAAAAATATAGAAAATATGCAATTTGCTAAACGTTTAGAACCACTGCAATTTAATGTATTTGCCGATATGGATCGGGCAAAAGCTCAAGCTAGAGCAGCGGGACAAAATGTGATTGACTTGTCTCTGGGTTCTTCGGATTTGCCGGCCGCTGCTCACATTACAGAGGCGATCGCACATTCTCTCTCCGACACCAGCACCCACGGCTATTTGCTATTTAACGGCACAAGAGATTTTCGGGAAGCAGCAGCTATTTGGTACGAGCAAAAATTTGGGATTGCAGTCAATCCAGAAACAGAAGTGCTGCCGTTAATTGGTTCCCAAGAAGGCACAGCGCATATGCCTTTAGCTGTACTCAACCCTGGAGATTTTGCTTTGCTGCTCGATCCGGGCTATCCTTCCCACGCGGGCGGTGTGCATTTGGCAGGCGGTCAAATTTATCCGATGCCGATATTAGCAGAAAATGCGTTTTTGCCGATATTTGAAGATATTCCGACAGCAGTGCTGGCTGAGTCGAAGATGATGGTTTTGAGCTATCCTCACAATCCTACAACTGCGATCGCCCCGGTTGCTTTTTTTGAGAAAGCCGTGGCTTTTTGTCGGGAACATCGGCTGGTTTTAGTTCACGATTTCCCTTATGTAGATTTGGTGTTTGACGATTCCGTAGGGGCGGTGCCCCCGTGCCCGCCCTCTGGGATCGAGGAAAACCGCAAATTGATGGCACCGTCAATCTTTCAGGCCGATCGAGATAAGAGTGTGGCGATCGAGTTTTTTACACTATCCAAATCCTACAGTATGGGAGGTTTTCGAGTCGGATATGCGATCGGCAATTCCGAACTAATTGCAGCCCTGCGACAGGTAAAAGCCGCAGTGGACTTCAACCAATACCGAGGGATTTTGAACGGAGCGATCTCCGCATTAACAGGCCCTCAAGATACCGTCAGAACCAGCGTAGAAACCTTCAGAAAACGGCGGGATGCCTTTGTAAACGCGCTACAGAGCATCGGCTGGCAAGTACCCGTACCCCCCGCCACCATGTACGTCTGGGCGAAACTGCCGGAACCTTGGGCCCAAGATTCCGTGAAATTTTGCACTCAGCTAGTACAGAGTACAGGAGTCGCAGCTTCCCCCGGTGCCGGTTTCGGGAAATCAGGAGAAGGCTACGTGCGATTTGCCTTAGTCGAGTCGCCAGCAATTTTGGAAGCAGCAGTTAGAAAAATTGCTGAGTTTCTAAATTGAGTACACGCCTACGGCGAGCGCCGTAGGCGTGTCAACTTAAGCTTTTAGTCCGCCAGTCCTCCGGCTCACCCGGCACTCTTCGCCAGGGAATGATCTTCCACAGGGCTTATAGCTAAAGTCCTATCAAAGAGGACTGAAAAACTCATTAGTCGTCTTCAGACGACTTTAGCTTTGAGGCAGGGGTTTCAACCCCTGTCGGACTGTCGGACTATCGGTTGCACGTTAAGTTGACACCTACGGGTACGGCGCTTTCCCTACAGGGGTTAAAACCCCTGCCGGACTGGGGTTTTGACGTTTTTGGACACAGGAAGAAGGGCACGGCGTCTAAGCGCTTACCCGTAGCTTCAGATGGATGCAATGGCTAAAATAGTGTGATTTCTACCTAAAGGACTAGATATTTGCACGCAGTATCTGTCAGAATCTTTTTTAAGAAATGTTAACGTGAGATATCTTGGGAATTACCAGTTCCGCTCACCCACTCTAAAAATCCTTGAAGTGAATTCTGTCGGGGTAGCGATTGTTCCGTAGCGGCGAGCACACACCCGAAAAAGACCACACTGCCCAAAATTGCAATCAGCGGCAAAGGCTTACCCAGCCCAAAGTCCCGCTGAATCCGAGCTAAGGGTCTGCTCTCGCGCCTGAGCATCTTTCCTACCGTCAGTTGTTTGAGACTAAAAGGATCGCGCACAAAATGACCGCTCCAGCTAATTACCATATGAGAATGGCAGTGGGGGCAAGTGAATAGTCCACTGACCATCCCGACGGGGCCTACGACGCTGGAACGGTTGCAGATCGGGCAAGTGACAGAATGAGTGTTATAGGTGGGAGCGTTCATAACTGTTTTTCTTGAGTAAAAAAAACTAACAAGTAATTGGGAGCCTGTGTTAACGCTTAAGGTATAGACCTTGAGAGGCACTTTTCCTTAATTCCTAGTTTACCGCTCCAATCGGGTCGATCGGAGCTCACTGCTTGGGAAAACCTGCAAATTGCCAATCCCGCAACGAGTGCAAGTCTGGAGCACAGGTGAGATTATATTGCAAAGGAGTTACGGTTATTCTGTTGTCGCGAATAGCTTGTACGTCTGTAGGAATATCATGTGGCACCGCCGAATCGGCGATTTCTTCTACATCTTCTAACAATTCCCCAGCCAGCCAATAATAAGTTTTGCCGCGCGGATCGGTGCGCTTTTGAAATATGTCGAAATAGCGGCGAATGCCTTGACGGGCGATCGCAACTCCGGTAATTTCTGCTTGTGAGACTGCCGGTATGTTGACATTCAACAGCATCGGTTTCGCCATTGGCTGTTTTTCCAACTGTGCCAGCAAGCTGACAGCGAAATCCACCGCCGGCCCAAATTCCTGCGAAGTAAAGCTCGCGAGGCTGAAAGCAATGCTGGGAATACCTTCCATAATTCCTTCCATTGCTGCCGAAACCGTGCCCGAACAGATGATATCCGTGCCTAAATTGGGCCCGTGGTTGATACCGGAAAGGACAAAATCTGGCGGTTTGTCAAGTAAAGCCCACAAAGCAAGTTTCACGCAGTCGGCGGGAGTACCCGAACAGGCCCAAGCTTGGACTGCGGGCTCAAAAATAGATTCGACAATTTCGGCGCGGATGGGTTGGTGCAGGGTTAGGCCGTGGCCGGTAGCGGAGCGCTCTCTGTCGGGACAAACTACGCTCACATCGTGGCCAGCGGCGGCGAGAGCGTTGGCGAGGCTACGGATGCCTTGTGCAAAGATGCCGTCGTCGTTGCTAATTAAAAGTTTCATTGAAATTTTTATAGGCCTTATAGCAATCTTAAACTAGATTCAACTAGGGCGATCGCTCTAACCTCGAATTACCTATTACAAATTATCCGTAACTGCCTAAAATCTCAAATCTAAAATCTAAAATCAACAAGCTGTAGAGCCAAAATTGCGCTAAACCCAACTTGGCCCAAAACAGCCATCAATCTAAAATCTCAAATCTAAAATCTAAAATCAACAAGACTGTCGAGCCAAAATTGCGCTAAACCCAACTTGACCACAAACAGCCATCAATCTAAAATCTCAAATCTAAAATCAACAAGCTGTAGAGCCAAAATTGCGCTAAACCCAACTTGGCCCAAAACAGCCATCAATCTAAAATCTCAAATCTAAAATCTAAAATCA
>NZ_JAUBVD010000007.1:0-2499 GCF_036705675.1 Microcoleus sp. AT8-A3 | reverse complement strand
AAAATTGCGCTAAACCCAACTTGGCCCAAAACAGCCATCAATCTAAAATCTCAAATCTAAAATCTAAAATCAACAAGGCTGTCGAGCCAAAATTGCGCTAAACTCAACTTGGCCCAAAACAGCCATCAATCTAAAATCTAAAATCTAAAATCTAAAATCAAAATGACTGTCCAGCTAAGCGACATTGAAACTCAACTAGAAACCCTCGGCCAAGAGTCCAAAAGTGCGATCGCCAGTGCCAATACCCTCGAACAACTCGAACAGTTGCGCCTCGGCTACCTCGGCAAAAAAGGCCAACTCTCTCAAATTTTAGGCATGATGGGCAAACTGTCGCCAGACCAGCGGCCCAAAGTAGGGGCGATCGCCAATACAGTCAAAGAAGCCCTGCAAGCAGATTTAGAAGACAAACGCGCCGCCCTCCAAACCGCCCAAATCCAAGCCAAATTAGCCTCAGAAACCATCGATGTCACCATGCCGGGGATTTTTCGCCCCCAAGGCCGCGTTCACCCCTTAAACGCCGTCATAGACCGCGCTCTGGATATCTTTGTCGGCCTGGGATACACCGTCGCCAACGGCCCGGAAATGGAAACAGATTATTACAACTTCGAGGCGCTGAACACCCCGCCAGACCACCCAGCGCGGGATATGCAAGATACATTTTACCTACCAGGCGGCGACTTACTGCGGACTCAGACATCATCAGTGCAAATTCGCTACATGGAACAGCACAAACCGCCGATTCGGATTGTCTCTCCCGGCCGCGTTTACCGCCGCGATACTGTTGATGCTACTCACGCAGCAGTCTTCCACCAAATTGAGCTTTTAGCAATTGGTGAAGGTCTGACATTTACTGACTTGAAAGGCACGATTAAAGAGTTTTTGCGACAAATGTTCGGACAAGATTTGCCGATTCGTTTTCGCACGAGTTACTTTCCTTTTACCGAACCTTCTGCCGAAGTAGATTTGCAGTGGAACGGCAAATGGCTGGAAGTTTTGGGCTGCGGAACCGTCGATCCTAATGTTCTTAAAGGAGTCGGTTTAGATCCCGAAAAATATACTGGGTTTGCGGCCGGTTTTGGTGTCGAGCGGTTCGCAATGGTACTTTATGAAATCGACGATATTCGCCGGGTTTATGCTAGCGATTTGCGCTTTTTGCGGCAATTTTAAAGAAGGGCTTGGGGTCGCTTACACGAGCCGTCTAGAGGTCTTGGTCAATGTACATCAATCTTTCAGTTTCAAGTAAGTAAGTAAGTAAGTACAAATAAACATTACTTGGGAGAGGGCGGGTTCTGCAACGATGACTCGCCCTTACTGTAGATAAGCCCTAAAGCCGCCCCTACAAGCCCCTGCAAGATATTATTGTTTTTTTGCGCTTACCTACTTAATTTATTGTCTACTTGCTAAAAACATCCTTGATGCCGTCAACAGCGCGCTCTACAGCATTCTTGGTATTATCTACTGCTTCCTGAGTCCGAGCTGAATCTTCCGATGCTCTTTTCTCAATTGTGGCCGCATCTTTCTTAGCTTTGCGCTCTACGACACTACCATCCTCCGATGCTCGATCGACTTTAGCAGCATTTGTCTTGGCAGCTTCCTTAACCTTCTCTTCTGTATCTCGGATGAAGTTCTTGGCTCGTCCAGCATCTTTGCTAGCTTTTTCTTGAACCGCATCGCCCGCATCTGCTGCTGCGATCGAGTTTACAGCAGGAGAAGCCATTGCTGCGGTGTTGGAGAAGAACGCACCAGACCAAACGAAGGCCATCGCTGACACGCAAAGGACTGTTGTAGCCATCAAGCGCCCTAAAGTCGAAAGCCGTTTCGTAAAATAATTCAGTTTCATAGAATACAAAAGGAGATGTGACCTTCTATTTTTACTCGATTTGAGCGATCGGCGGAACCGTTCTCTAGATAGAGGTTATCCACCGATGAGCTGTTAAAAAAGTTCCCTCTTTTGATAGATTCAAGCCAGGAAAGTCAGTCAATTTTAGATTTTAGATTTTAGATTTTAGATTTTAGAGTTGACTCCCCAGTCGCCCTTGGGAATCTTGAACTTTGGTGAGTCGATTGTAGATTTTAGATTTTAGATTTAACAATTAATATCAAATCTGTTAGCATCGGGATTATTCATCTATCTCTTCTCTGCATCAGCGTGAATCAGCGTCAATTAATTGTCATCTGCGGTTAAGCAATTTTCTTGTTTTTACCGCAGATACAGGCAGATTAACACAGATTAACGCAGATGAATTATATCAATTCCGGTTGCAGCTTCGGAATAGTAAATTAGAGTTGACTGTTCACGGCGTCAACAGTCAACCGTCAACAGTCAACATCATTACGGTGTTACCGGAAATGATATAAGTAGGTGCGACAGTCAAGCTATCATCAATCGGGCGATTATTGTCATAAAATATCGCTTCTAAGGAATGATATCGTTTCCGGTTGTATCGGAATGATTTAACCGCAGAGGGCGCAGAGAACGCAGAGGGAGAGAATACAGAG
>NZ_JAUBVD010000109.1:0-9974 GCF_036705675.1 Microcoleus sp. AT8-A3 | reverse complement strand
GTGGCTGCTACTTGATAGAAATATGTCTTACCCAAACGGGTATTTGTGCGGGGAGTGGAGGTGATGGATGGCGGGCGATTGGGGGCGGCTGGGCTGACGGTTAATTCGATTCTTTGGAATGCTTCTCCCCCTTTGTTATCTGTTGCTTTAATTAAGATTTCCCAAGGTTCGACTTCGCCGGCATATGCCCAATTGAATGCACCTCCTTGCTGTGCGGTTGTAGGAGTCCAATTAATTACTCCGGTTGTGGGGTTGATTGTGGCGTTAGTGGGGGTGACAGGTTTGCTGGAATTGGGAATTATGGAGTAGGTAATTGCGTCTCCATCTAAGTCTATGGCTTTGGCTTGATATTGGAATGGTTGGTTGACGGCGGGATTGATGTTTTGTGGCAGTTGACTTGTGAAGACTGGGGCGTTGTTTCCGGGGGTAACTTCGATTTTGAAGGCTTGTAAATCGATGCCGCCTCTGCCGTCATTTACTCTGACAATGATGTCGTGGGTTCCAACTGCCGACAGTGGGGGACGCCAAGATATTGTACCGTTGGGGGCAACTGCCATGCCTTTGGGGGCGACTGCTAAATCGAAGGTTAAATCGTCGTTGTTTAAGTCAGTTGCAGATGTTCTGTAAACTAATCTTTCTCCTGCTTTGACTGTTGTTGGCGGGGTACTGGTAAATTCGGGGTCAATATTGGGGCCTGCTAGTTTGGAATTTGTGGCTGCAAAATCTACTCCAAACTTTGTATTGTTAGCGGTGACTGTTACTTCTTGATAAATGGGATTGGTTGGAGATGTTTGAGTCCATCCCGGTTGCAATTGAGAGACGATGCGATAAGTTCCAGGGGCGAGGGTGAAGGAATAGTTGCCGCTGGCGTCGCTGTAAGTGTAGGGTTCGTCGGTATCTCGGATGCCGTCGCGGTCATTATCGACATAAACTAACCAATTTTCCATTCCCGGTTCGTTGTCTGTCGGTTTACCTAAACCTCGGACTACCATTAAGTTGTCAAAACCGCCCCAAGCGTTGAAGAGTAAGTCTCCCGTCACCGGGTCGGTTGTTGCGCCCCAGGCACCCCCATAATTGGTAACAAAAGGAGTTCGAGTTGAAGGAATGGGATTGCCGTCGTTATCTATAGAGTAAGCATAGATGCCACCACCATTCCATTCTGCCATCAGCAAACCTTCACCGCTGTCAAAATTGGGTGCGGAGATTGGCATATAAACAAAGGCACCCGGGCCGGCACCTGCGGTTGTTTCCAATTCAGGCGGATTGATGGTGTAGCGGGGCGTACCGTCGGGGAAGTTGCCGTTGCGCGTGTAGGTGAGGGTGTAGAATCCATTGCTGGGGTAGGCACCAGTGGCTTTGAGTTGCCCCTCTCCGGGAAAACCTTCGGGAACGAAAGTCAAGCCGCCCATAGCCCTGGGATAGTAACCACTGGGCGCGCCACCTGGTTTGATGGAATAGATGCCGGTCGGTTTCCACAAATTGGCTAAGAGTACGTTGTCGGGGGTGTAGACCAAACCCGCGTCGCTGTAGGGAGAGTCGGCAAAGTAATTGGCTGTGTAGGGAGTTTCTGCTTCGCCGTCGTCGTCTAAGCCGATGATATGACCGTTTTCTCCCCGCACTACCTTAACTTCGTACAGGGCACCCCCAGAAGAGGCTGCACCGCCACCTAAGAGCAAAGTATTCGGGTCAACAGTACCGTCCGGGTTGCGTTTGAAGGTCATCGCCCCCAAGATGCCAGGGACTCCATCTGGCCTACCTAAGTCGTAGGCAGCGTAGTTGTCTTTGAAGTCTAAGCCTACTACTACCCGACTGTCAGGAGTCATGTTACCCGGATTGGTAACGCGGCGAGTGCCAGTCCCGTCTGCATCCAGATACACGCTGCCCTTAACCGTGCCGGGGACGACGCTGCTGATTGACAAATCAAAACTTTGGATGTCCGCGTTGCCGCGACCGTCCTCGACTCTGACTCTCACTTTGTGAGTACCCTCGACGGGAGTCGCCCAAATAATCCTGCCCGTTTCTGAATCAATAATTGCACCGCTGGGCGCGTCTTCCAGCAAATAAGTGAGAGTATCCCCGTCAGCATCGCTGGCATCCGTGTCGTATACATAGCGCCCGCTTGTATAACCAGAAGTAACGGCCGAAGTGTTGAAAGTTGGGGAACTGTTTCCAGGTTCGGGTACCACCCGCACTTGGAAATCTTGCTGGGCAACACCACCTTTGCCGTCAGCCGCTTCCAAGACGACGCGGTAAGTCCCCAATTCCTGACCAATAGCACCGCTAGTCTCGCCATCCCCGGGAGTAACGACTGCGGGTACGGACTTTCCAGACAGCGTTTGGAAACTGTAAGCAGAAGCTGTAGTAGAGTCGCCAATTACTGCCAAAACGTACTCCCCGTCAACAGGCAACAATGCCTCGAAGTCCGTGGCAATATTGTTGATGCCAACAGTCCTTGGCGAGCTGTTTTGATGCCCCGGCTGGTAAAGTATCCAATTATTAGACCAGCCTCCCGATATTGAGTCAAAGAAAACGCGCTGACCCGCAGTTCCAGTAAACTTGTAGAGGTGAACCGGTTTTCCCGGCTCCAAAGTAGCGCTGACACGCTTGTTGAGTTCCAAGTCTTGGGCGTCTGCAAAATCCAGCACTCGGAAGCGGAAGTCAGCAGGAGAATCTTGTTCCCCAGTCAGTAACAAATTGTAAGTACCAGACTCACTTAAGGTATAAGGGCCGGCATCGCCAGTTGACGACGCGCGCCACCAACCATCGTTGAGAAATATCGTGTCACCGCTTGGGCTAACCAAGCGGGCGGCAACAGATTCAGCCCCTCCACCCGGAACCATACCGTCGTAAAAGATTGTTTGTCCGGCCGATCCTGTAAAACTGTAAACTTCAGCAGTTCGCCCGGGGTCTTGAGTTTTGCTAACCGTCACCCCCATTTGCAGGGAGTTCTCATTGTCGCGGGGGTCTGGAGTAACGGACGGCAACTCTAGAATGCGGTAGCGATAGTCACCCGTACTGGTGGCATTGCTCCCCTGCACGCGCACAGTGTAAGTCCCCGTTTGCAGCAGTTGATAGTGACCCCAGTCGTTGCTGGCGTTAATGTGGATGATTGGGCTGCCGTCAGGGTTGAACAGCTTGACCTCAACTGGGTCGTTGTCCCAGTCTTGACTGTCAAAGTAAATGCGAGTGCCAGCACTAGCTGTAAAGGTATGGTTGACAACCTGTCCCTCTGCAATATTTCCACTTTGCACGCTGCCGAGCCCAGTTGTGGCAACGGGTGTTGGCGTAGAGTCCGTTACCGTAAAGCTGTAGTCAACGGGAGTTGCGCTGTTACCGCGAACTGCTAAGACATACTCCCCGTTTGCCGGCAGCATCAGGTTAAAGTCAGACCCAGACACGCCAGTTTGAGGAACCACTTGGTTGTTTGGTCCGTAGACTATCCAGCTAGCGCTGCTGCTAAAAGGCACAGCCGCGTCAAAATTCAGCGTTTGTCCCGCCTTCCCCGTAAATTTATACAGCTCGGTTTCATTGCCCGGTTCGAGCCTGCTTGGGGTCGGGGTTGCCACAGGTAGAGGAGTTGCTGCTGCCACATCCTGCAAGCGGAAGTTGTAACTACCTGTCGCACTGTCATCCCCATCCACAATCAAACGGTAAGTTCCCGACTCGGTAAGAGTTGTCGGCACCCAGTCAGCATTGGCTGCAATCCAGTTGCCAGTGGGACTGGCTGCGTTCCAGGTATTGTTGGTAAATTCAGCACCGCTGGGACTAATCAATTTAGCGCGGATGCCGCTGCTGGCACCTTGACTGTCGAAATATACCCGCTGTCCCGGAGTTCCCGCGAAAGTATATTCGTTTCTTTCCCCAACTTCCGCAATAGTCCCCGATACGGTACTGCCCAGTTCCAAGGCAGTGGGGGTAGCTATGGGAGGGGTAGCAACTTTAAAACTGTAGTTAGCGGGAGTTGCGGAATTGTTCTGAAGGGCAAGGACGTAAGTGCCGGGGACTGACGGCGTTATTTCAAAGTCAGAACCAGTCCACCCCGCTGCCGGGACAGGCTTGTTGTCCGGCCCGTAAAGCACCCAGCGAACGTCGCTGCCGGTACTGGCTGCTAAATCGAAATAAAGCGGCTGCCCAACAGCAGGTTTAAATTGGTAGAAATCTATCTCGGTTCCCGGTGCGAGGGTATTGGAAATATCGGCATCCAGATTTAAAAGCGGTACTGCTTGCGGGTCTTCCACATCCACCAAACGGAAACTGTAATTGCCCGTCGTATTGTCGGTACCGTCGATGACTAAGTGGTACTCGCCTGCCTCCTGCAGAAACATAGGGGCGGTCATGTCAGCATTCAAATTGCTGCTCCACGTCGGCTGAATGCTCCAATAATTGTTGATGCTGGGGCTGTTGGGGTCGTTGAGTACCGTATCGGTAGGATGGCTGGGCGAGAACAGCTTAACAGTGAAGTTGCTGTCGCCGCTGATGCGGTCAAAGAACAGCCGCTGACCGGGCTTGCCGTTAAATTTATAGATATCCCGCTCTCCAGGTTCGTTAATGCTGCTAGAGACGGGCGAACTCAAAGTTAAAGGGGATACAGTTGTTTCGGGTGTCGTTACTTTAAATTGGTAACTCTCTGGGGCGGTAACGTTAGTGCTGCCACCCATCACCAGAGTGTAAGTGCCGTTCCCCGGCAGCCTGACTTCTAAGTCCGGCGACAGCCCGCTGAGGGGCGCAGGTATCACTTGGTTGTCAGGCCCGTAAAGCGTCCAACCCGTACCCTTATTCCCGTCCCAGCTTCCTGCTAGGTCAAAATACAGGTGTTGCCCTTCTGTTCCTTCAAACCGATAAACTTGTCGCTCTCGGGCATTAGCTAAAGTACCCGACAGGTTTTGGTCAAAGGGCAAGTCGAAGACGCTGGGATGGTTGGTACTCTTCGTGTCGAGGAGGCGGAAACTGTAGTTGCCCGTGCCTCTCCAATCCCCATCAATTTCAACTCGGTAAGCACCCGCCTCTTCTAGGGTTATTGGTTTCTGTTCTGCTGTTGTTTGCTGTTGGTAAATCTCTTTGCCGCTAGGACTAAAAATTTTCGTCCGCAAATAAGGGTCATTAGCGACGAGGCTATCTACGACTAGCTGCTGACCTACTGTACCCGTGAAAGTGTAGGTGTCCAGTTCCCCCATTTTCCCAATGGCACCCGTTGCCGCGTTCCCGAATTCGATGGGGGCTGTTGTCCGTTCAGAAGTAACTGCTTGGAATGGGTAATTTACGCTGCTGTTATGTGGGTTAACGAGCGCTACGGTGTAAGTGCCGTCGGCAGGCAAGGTTAATTCTGCATCGCCCGCCCCATTCGGTTTCAGGATGCTGTTGCCAGGCCCGTAAAGCGTCCAGTTGCTGCCATCATTAAAAAAGTAGACGTTTTGCCCTGCCGTACCTGTAAACTGCAACAACCGCGTTTCGTTTGCTGCTACAGTCCAAGTTTGAGCGGGGGCGTCTAGCACCATTGGCGCTGCTTGAGAAGCGTCTAAGAAGCGGAAGCTGTAAGCGCCTGTTTTGGTGGTGTCTGGGATATATGTTGTAGTAGGGGTATCGACAACAGCGCGGTAAGTACCCGTTTCCAGAAGCGCGAACAAGTCGCGGTTCCAGGATGTCGATATGTTGGGGAATACTTCGACACCGCTGGGGCTTAGAAGCCGAACGTTTTTTGAACCGCTATCTGCAATGCCGTCGAAGTACAGACGCTGGCCTGCCGTTCCATTGAAGGTGTAAATGTCTTGTTCCCCAGGCTCGCTGATGGTACTGTTTGCTGGGGTTGGGGTGCCAATGGGAAGGGATGCTACGGGCATTGTCGGTGTCACGACTTGGAATTTATAGGTAGGCGGGCTGCCGTTGTATCCTTGCAAAGCTAACAGGTACTCGCCATCACCGGGTAACGCTAACTCTAAGTCGCTAAGTGCCTGCGTTCTGTTAATGACTGTCTGTCCTCCCGGCCCGTAGAGAGTCCACGTATTAGACCACGAACCATCTAATGCGTCAAAGTACAAATACTGACCGGCTTGCCCGTTAAAGCGGTACAAGTCGGTTTCAAAGGGGCTGGGGGCAAAGGTGCTTTCAATATCTGCGTTCAGAACCAAGGGGGTAGCGCTCGTTCTGTCGAGGAGGCTGAAGCTGACGTTGGCGGTTGGTGTTGCTTGGTCGTTAGACACCAGCAAGTAGTGAGTGCCGCTTTCGGTTAAGGTGTCGAGCCTATCTGTTGCGTAGTTTGTCCAATATTCTGCTGCTGTAAAGTTAGCGATTTGGCTGCCGCTGGGGGAAATTAACTTAAGCGAGACGCCTGGGTTATTGGTCAGCCCGTCGTAATACAGCTTTTGACCCACCGCGCCATCAAACTTGTAAGCCGTCGTCCCCCAAGCTGGGATTGACGGGATGCTCGCAGTCGTATTCAAATTCAGCGTTTGGGATGCTGCCAAATCGAGCAAGGAGTAGCCGTAGTCGCCAGTTCCCTCTACTCGCAAAGTGTAGGTTCCCGTTTGCTGCAACTGAATCGGGCTTGGGGAATCTGTGCTGGCGCTGGAGCCATTGAGGGCAGAGACAACAGAGCCGCTCGGGTTCAACAGCGTGACGGAGACAGCATCGCCATCCGTATCAAGGCTGTCAAAGTAAACTAACGTACCCGCACTGGCAGTAAAAGTTTGGTTGGCCGGGGTTCCTGGCGAAACCGTACCGCTGCGTGCTATCCCCAAACCCGAGTTCGCCACTGGCGGGGGGGTGATGTTGTTCGCGGAGATGTTGTAACTGACGCTGCTGCTTGATGGGTTCTGCAACGCTAGGGTGTAAGTACCTGTAACGGGCAGCAACACTTCAAAATCGCTGTTTAGCCCAGAGCCGCCTATCTGTGACGAAAAGTTTGGAAAACCGGGAGCGTACAGCGCCCAGCTTGCACCCGATGCCGCAGGTGACAAGCTGTCGAGTTGGATTCGCTCTCCTGCCGTTCCGCTGAGTTGATACAGCACTGCTGCGTTTGGGGGCAAGCTGCCTGGGGTTGCCGTTCCCGAAGACAGGGTTGGGGCTGCTGTTGCATCCCCCAAGCGGAAACTGTAGTTGCCGGAGCTATCATAATTGCCGTCAATTGTCAAGCGGTAAGTGCCGCTTTCGGTGAGAGTATTGGACAGGCCGTCAGCACTTGTGTAACCGCTGAAGATTTCCAGACCGCTGGGGCTGGTGATTTTAGCTGTGATGTTGCCGTTGCCGAGTTGGGGGTCAAAGTACAGTCGCTGTCCGACGCTGCCAGTAAAGGTGTAAACATCTTGTTCTCCAGGTTTGCTGATGCTGGCACTGTTGACGGAACCCAAGGTGAGGGGGGTAGGGTTGGCAGTTGAGAAAAATGGCTGGATGCTGTAGTTGATAGGTGCGGCGGTGCCATTGCCGCCTGGCGCGGGAGTGCCGTCCCCGCGCAAGACTATGTAGTACGTTCCGCTTCCCGGCAGCACTGTCTCTATGTCGCTCCACAGGTAATTAGAGGTCACTAACTGGTTGCCGGGTCCATAGAGATTCCAACCGCCCGGGGACGAGGAAAGGAGGGTGTCCAAATACAGGCGAGATCCCTCGGTACCTGTAAACTGGTAAACGTCCGTCTCCGACCCCGGACTCAAAGTACCGCTGGTAGGAGCATTCAGGTTCAATGTCGGTGCTGTTGCTAAAGAGAGCAGCCGGAAGTTGTAATTTTCTGTGGATTCGACATACCCGTCTACAATCAGCCGATAATTTCCAGCTTCAGGGAGAATATATGGGACAGTTTTCGCCCAATCACTGGATGCATTGGTATTAAAGACTTCAATACCGCTGGGACTGATTAATCGAACGTAAGTGTTAGGTGTCTCTACCAAGGCGTCTATTAGCAGTCGCTGGTTGGCGCTGCCACTGAAGGTGTAGACATCCCTTTCTCCTTTTTCGCTGATGCTGCCAGAGAGGCTGAAGTTGCCCCACACATCTGGTGTAAGCGTTGCTGCTGATTGAGTTTGGGGGGTAATTACCCGGAATTTGTAATCCACAGGAGTAGCGTTGCGCCCCTGGACTGCCAGCACGTAGCTGCCGGCTGATGGCAGCACAACCTCAAAATCGCTACCCACACTGTTACCGTTGTAGCCTTCGTAAGTGTTGGAGCCGCCAAAGGTTGTCTTGCTGTCCGTAGCAATCCTCTGATTGCCAGGCCCGTAAAGCGTCCAGTTTGCCCCCCCCGGATTGATATCTGAATCGAGATAAAGGCGCTGACTGGCGTCCCCGGTAAAGGAATAAAAGTGGGTTTCAAAACCGGGACTTAACTGTCCGGTGACATCTGCATCTAAGTTAATGGGTGTGGCTTGACCCACATCCAGCAAGTTGAAGCTGTAGTTGCCCGTGCTTTCGGAGTAACCGTCAATCTCCAAGCGGTAAGTGCCCGTCTCGTTGATAGTAAATGGTTCTGTATCTGAGCCTAAGCCGATGTTGTTAAGCTGGGGTACAATGGAGCCACTGGGACTGACCAGCTTTACGGAGGCATTTACTTGGGAATTACTCGACAAGTAGTCAAAATAAAGGCGCTGCCCTTTCGTGCCACCAAAAGTATAGATATCCTGTTCGCCTTTTTCGGTAATCGCGGCACTGACAGTGTTGGGGTTGGCGTTGTTGCCCAACTGTAGCGGATAAGTAATCGTGTCGGGTGTAACAATTCGGAAGGTATAAGAAGTGCTGCCGAAGAAGGGCGCGCTGCCCCGCATTACCAAAGTATACTCGCTGTCGCTGGGCAAGACGATCTCGTTGTCGTACCAGCCTACGTACCAAGAGTTTCCTTGTTTTCCGTCAACCCAGGAGCTTACCTGCCTGCCCTCTCCATCATATAGTACCCAGTTCAGGTTGGAGTTGGTGCTGAGTTGGTCAAAGTACAGCCTTTGTCCTTTGGCTCCGTTGAAGCGATATGCGTCATCTTCTGAGCCGGGACTCAGCACACCCGTCACGTTTCTGTCGAAAGGTGCAACGGGTGTTTGCTCCATGTCAATTAAGCTGAAGCCGTATTCTCCCGCAGCACCGTCAATGACTAAGCGGTAGTTGCCAGTTTCGGTCAGGTTGATTGGAGGGCCTTGATAGTTTGTGCCTTGATAGCTTGTATTGCTATCGAGTACCAGCAAGCCGCTGGGGCTGTACAACTTTAATGTCTGTCCAGGAGTGCTCCTAAGAGAGTCGTAGTACAGTCGCTGTCCTTCGAGAGCGCTGAAAGTATAGATATCTTGTTCTCCTTGATTGCCAATTCGCCCCAGTACGGTGTCGCCAAATACCATTGCTGCTGGCGGCGTCCACTGGACGATTCCCGTTTCTGGGTTGACCCTCATTCCCTCTGGGCCGAGTACCAAGTTGTAGGTTAGGGTATCGGAGTCTGGGTCTTTGGCATCGGCATCGTAGCGGTAAGGTGTATTGACGGCTGCATCGACAACAGGCGTCGAAGTAAAAATCGGCGGTCGATTTGGCGGCGGATTAATAGCTGAAAGCGTATAATTTTGTTTAGCCACTCCACCTTTCCCATCTACCACTTCCACCGTCACCGCGTGATTTCCAATATCTCCGGCAACCGGATTCCAACTAATAATTCCGGTTTGAGCATCTATCTCCATCCCCAACGGTTTTTCCAACAAGGAATAAGTCAGCGCATCCCCATCGGCATCAACGGCAATTGCAGTATAAACGTAACTTTTACCCACCAAAGCTTCCGTATTTGGTGTCGCCTTAAATTGTGGAACTTGATTTAACTGGCTTAAAAATACTAAATCGTAACTAAACTGAACTCCTTGAGGATTGTAAAACTTTAACGTATCGGTTGATGTCAGTTCCCCCGGCTTTAAAATGCCGTCACCAACCAGTTTGCTAATGTCGTAATAACGGGACTTAAACAAATTTTAAGCCCAAACAAAGCCTAAACTGGCTTTATAAGCGGAGAATACGTCCCAATTTTG
>NZ_JAUBVD010000108.1:0-10214 GCF_036705675.1 Microcoleus sp. AT8-A3 | reverse complement strand
TCGCTTTAAATTCAGTTCCAATTCTAGTTGTTAACATTTCTTTACTTACCTTTGTTTTTTTATACCGACCTACTTAAAATCCTGACAGCAACCTCGACAAAATTTGTGAACTTCCCTTTTCTCTTCCTTCGCGCCCGTGGAACAGGCGTCTCGCCTGTGAATTTTCGCAGTTCGTTAAAATTGCTATATTAGTAAAACAACCTCAAATCAAACCAAACAGTCCCAAAACAACATACCCGAATCATGTCTGACACCCAACCCCTAACTATCACCCTTCCCCCTTTGCGGATTACCCTAACAGAACAACAGCAAGTTAACCTAGAATGGCTGACACAAAACTTGCCCAATCTACTCACCCCAAGCAAACAAGAACTTCCCGACAATATGAAACAGTGGGTGGCGGCTAACAAATTATTAAATCAACCCGATGCAGAAATCATTCAAGGACTAATAAATACCGGCATAGATGCGGAAACAGCCACCGCAGAAGTTAGGGAAATCTCCTCTCATCCCTACTTTCAAGCAGGCAGTCAGTACGTGCAGTTATTGCAGAAATTAGAATCGCATCTCAGGATTAGCAATCAATTAGCTGCATTGTCTTCCAAGTTTGGCACAATCGAACGCAAAAGCAGTCTTTCCAGAGAGTATTTTCTCGAAAATTACTACGCCAAAAATACTCCAGTAATTATTACCAATATCATGCACAACTGGAAAGCGTTGCAGTTGTGGACGCCGGAGTATTTGCAAGAAAAATATGGCGATGCAGAGGTACAAATTCAAGCCAACCGCAATTCCGACCCGAATTACGAAATCAAGATAGAAAATCACAAAAAAATTGTTTTGTTCCGCAAATATGTAGACATGGTGGTCAAGGGCGGGCCTAGCAACGACTACTACATGGTTGCTAACAACCAAACTCTTGAAAGAGAGGAATTTAAACCGCTATTTAACGACATTGAAATTTTTCCCGAATACCTCAATCCAACGGATACAAAAGGCAGAGTTTTCTTTTGGTTCGGGCCGAAAGGCACGATTACACCGCTACACCACGACCCAGTTAATTTAATTTTAGCGCAAGTGTCTGGTCGCAAACTAATTAAATTGATTTCTCCGCAACAAACACCTCTGCTTTACAATCACGTCGGAGTTTTCAGCAAGGTTGATGGCGAAAATCCAGATTATGACAAATACCCGCTTTACAGAGATGCGAAAATTATTGAAGTGATTTTGGAACCGGGAGAAGCTATCTTTATTCCTGTCGGTTGGTGGCACCATGTAAAATCATTGGAAGTGAGTATTTCGGTTTCGTTTACTAATTTTGTGTTTCCTAATTATTATGAATGGAAATATCCTCATATTAATTGGTAATTGCTAATGTATGGTTCCCAGGGGCGGGCACGGGGGCACCGCCCCTACAGAAATCGGCGTTTATCTGCGGTTCAAAAAAAAAGAAATTCATGAAAACTCTCGAAGAAATCAGCGAAATTTCACGATCGATCGCCTGGAGTGCATCAGATATCCTACAATCCTATTATCGCCAGGATTCCAACACTCCTAACCTCGACATCCAAGAAAAAAAAGATGGCCCCGTCACCGCCGCCGATGTCGCTGTCAACTCTTACATTCTCGACGGATTGCAGTCGGCTTTAGGGAATGCAGAATTTGGCTATCTCAGCGAAGAAACTTACAAATCTTATTTAGAAAAAAACGGTCAAATTCCCTTACCTCAAAGTTGGGTTTGGATTATTGACCCTTTGGATGGAACGCGAGATTTTATTGACAGGACAGGTGAATTTGCTGTTCACATTGCTTTAGCCTTCGAGGGAAGACCGGTATTGGCAGTTGTGGCCTGGCCGCAACAGCAAAAGATTTATTACGCAATCCGCGATGCGGGCGCTTTTATGGAAAGTCGGGCCGGTTCTGCGGTCAAGTTGCAGGTTTCGGCGCGAAATATAGTGGCAGATTTATCTATAGTAACTAGCCGCAGTCACCGGGGCGATCGCTTTAATCAATTGTTACAAAAACTGCCATGTCAGAATCAAATAGCTGTCGGTAGCATTGGCTGTAAAATTGCGACAATTGTCGAACAAAAGGCTGATGTTTATATTGCGCTTTCGGGAAAGTCGGCACCGAAAGATTGGGATTTAGCTGCACCGGAATTAATTTTGACTGAAGCGGGCGGTCAATTTACTCGTTTTGACGGTTCTGCTTTGCAATATAACCGGGGAGATGTGAGTCAGTGGGGGGGATTGTTGGCGAGTAATGGTTGCTGTCACGCTGCTTTGTGCGGGCAAGCTGAGGAGATTTTAGCAGGGATAGATGGGGGTTTGAAGTAAGTCCGCGCGTGCGAAGCTATCCCGTAGGGAATCGCCCGTAAAGATGGTAACGAATCAGTTTTAGGGGCGGGTTTACGAGAAATAATTGCTTAAAACCAATTATCTAGTAAACCCGCCCCCACTTTTGCCCGAAAGTCCGCTAGGGCTTGAAATGAACGGCCAAACCTGAGCGCAGATATCTATCAAAAATCCCGCTCTTAATATTTCAGTATAATGACACTTGCTATTAAAGAGTTTTTGTGTTATGTCATCCACCTCGCTCTGGCTAATCCGTAATATTACTTAATAAAATCACCCAACTTTATCAAAACTTTAATTAAAAAGCTGTTTATAAAGAAAAATTTACATAGATGTTTGGAAAAATGAGTTAGGGTTACTACAACATTGACAAATAGTTTCGCATACCCGTCGCGAAACAGGGAAATCATTGTCTTTTTTTAACCCCCAGTAGGTGTATTATGCCAATTTTAAATAATCAAGTTTCACCAAGTGCGATCGCCTTTATCGATCGTCAAGTTGAAAATTATCAAAGTTTGATGGCCGGGGTAAAACCGGGTACGGAAGTAGTCGTTTTGGATGGGAATAAAGATGCGATCGACCAAATTACTCAAATTTTAGCTCTTCGTACCAATATTGACAGCATTCACATAGTTTCTCACGGTGCTCCCGGCAGCTTGCAATTGGGTAATGGCTGCTTGAGTGCAGATAATGTGGAAACTTATTCCGAGAAATTGCAGCAGTGGCGGAGTGCTTTAACTGTTGATGCGGACATTCTGATTTACGGTTGCAATGTCGCATCAGCCTCTGGCGCTTCTGGGAAAGTCCGCCAGGGAATGAATTCCCTGGCTCAAAGCTCAAGTCGGTTGAAACCGACTGGAAACAAGGCGGCTATTGAGTCCCTGAGCGAGGACTTTCGCTATGAGACGGGGGTTGAAACGAACGGCGGTATCGGGGAACAAGCGAGAGATTTAGATATAGACGGTTTCGCCTTCCTTCAACGAATTGCCCAACTCACAAATACAAACGTTGCGGCTTCCCAAAACCTCACCGGAAGTGTAGCAAAGGGCGGCGACTGGGAACTGGAAGTCAGAACCGGTTCAATAGAAACGCCACTCGTATTTGAAGCCGAAGTATTAGCGGGTTACGAGTATGTTTTGAATAGTTTTGGTGCTGCGAGTAATTTTCCGGTAGGTTCAGATCCTGTCTTCGTCGATGTCGGAGATTTTAACGGCGACGGAATAAAGGACTTAGCTGTGACTAACAGTGGCGCTTCCACCAGCCTTAACGGTACTGGCACATCAATTCTGTTAGGAAATGGCACGGGTAGCTTTGGCGCCGCTACTCTGTTGCCACAGGGGAGAAATGCCCTCGCTGTTGCTAAATTTAATACAGATGTCTATGACGACTTGGTTGTAGATAATGGCAATGGTTCTGTATCAATGTTTTTTGGGAGTAGCAGTGGCTTGGGTTCTCCTGTGAATGTATCTTTGAACCCAACGAGTAATGCTAATTACATTGCTGCGAGCGATTTTAATGATGACGGTCGGCAAGATTTAGCTGTAGCGACTAATCGCGCCACAGGTGTCCCCAGTACTAATGGTGTAGTCTCAATTCTATTGCAGAATATTGATGGCACTTTTGGGACGCCTCAAAACTTTTTGGTAGGACAATTACCTCAATCTATTGCCGTCGATGACTTTGGCTACGGCACAAACGACTTGGCTGTGACCAGCTACAATACTGGTTCTAACAGCGTCTCAATTCTGATGGCGAATGGCACTGGGAGTTTTAGAGATGCCGCCAACTTTACAGTGGGGTCGCGACCATATTCTATGGCTGTGGGGAACTTTAACAGCGACTCCTTCCCCGACTTGGCTGTGGCGAATATTGATTCTAACAGCATCTCAATTCTGCTGGGAAGAGGTATTGGGGCCTTTACTACTACAGAAATTCCAGTGGGTTCGAGTCCCACTTTTGTCACCACTGCGGATCTAAACGGCGACTCCAAGCAAGATTTGGTTATAGCTAAAAATGGCTTGAATAAGGTTTCAGCTTTGTTGGGAAATGGCGACGGCACATTTACCCAGACTGCTGATTTAGATGCGGGCTCTGGTCCTACTGCTGTTAGTGCGAAAGATTTGAACGGGGATGGTTGGCCCGATTTAGCGGTGACAAACCTTGGTTCAGATAACGTTTCGGTGCTGCTGAATACACCCAATACAGTTAATTTCGGGGCTGCAACTTACAGCGACACTGAAGGAGCAACAGACACAGTAGTTAATATTCCTGTCACTCTCAGTGGCGGCACACCCTTGGGCGATGTCGTTGTACCAATTGTCATCGACCCCAGCAGCAGTGCCACCCAAAATTCCGACTACACCTTTTCCCCTACCTCGATAATTTTCCCCGCAGGTGCAACAGGTGACGCACTCACTCAGAATGTTGCATTTACTATCAAACCCGACAACATAGTTGAAAACGCCGAAACCGCAATCCTCAACTTGGGCACAATCACCGGAGGCATTGCCGGTACAACCAAACAAACCACACTAACTATTGCAGCAAACGATCAGCCTTCAAGCTTGAGTTCGTACCAAATCGACCTCAAAACAGGCACAATTACCGGTGGGGCAAACCAGTTTATTTCTCTAGTAAATACCCCGACAGACTCAAACGCAGATAGTTGGTTAGAAGCCGTAGCCAAAATCAATTTTGACGGCAAAATCAAAAAAGCGAAATTTATCGTTGAATACGACAAAACTCCGTCAGGATGGACGGTAAATATCGGCGACTCTGCGTCAAACGGCGGCTATGGAGGGGATGGCAGCACTCAAAGCCGCGATGCCGAGATGCAGATTGTTAACGCAAATATGAGCGTTAACGGCAATGACTACAATACACCCCCTGGCGGATTCCTTACCCCAGGAAATGTGCCTAACTTGGTCACCAACGGTTCCCGTGTCGAGTTTGAAGTCAGTAATGAACAACTTGGGTGGGATAACAAAAGCGGGCTAAAAAATAGCCTGAATTCGCCGTATCTTTATGCTCTCAACGGTCAACCTGATGATGGCGGGCCAGTCAATTCGGAGATTTACGCCGGATTTAACAGGGTGATTTCCGGGCCAGGCGATCGCATCGGATCGGGTGCTAGCAAGGTGACAATTCTGCTTAATCCGATCGACTACGCGATTAGTGCTGGTGTTGCAACCGTTACAGAAGGCAATGAAGGCAAAACTGCTGCCACTTTTACTGTTACCCGCAGCGGTAGCACTGAGTTGGCGAGCACAGTAGATTATGCGATCGCAGGTACTGCTACAAACGTCAGCGATTACAACAACATCGGCGGCACATCCGGTGCAACTGCTGCGACTGGTACGATTAATTTTGCAGCGGGCGAGACATCGAAAACCATTACTCTCGATGTTTTAGGCGATGCGGCGATCGAAGCCAATGAAACCCTTGAGGTTACGCTGTCAAAGCCCTCGGTATTAGATTCTACACCGACAATTACCACTGCTACCGCTACCACAACTATTACTAATGATGATGTAGCGCCACCGACACCGACGCCAACGCCGACACCAACGCCAACGCCAGTCACGCCGACACCGACGCCAACGCCAACGCCGACACCGACGCCAGTCACGCCGACACCAACGCCGACAACTGATACTCCAACTCCGACACCGACAACTGATACTCCAACTCCGACGCCAGTCACGCCGACACCAACGCCGACAACTGATACTCCAACTCCGACGCCGACGCCAGTCACGCCGACACCGACGCCGACAACTGATACTCCAACTCCAACACCGACAACTGATACTCCAACTCCGACACCGACGCCAGTCACGCCAACGCCGACGCCGACAACTGGTACTCCGACGCCGACGCCGACAACTGATACTCCGACACCAACGCCGACAACTGATACTCCGACGCCAACGCCGACAACTGGCACTCCGACACCAACGCCGACAACTGATACTCCGACACCAACGCCGACAACCGGTACTCCGACACCAACGCCGACAACTGATACTCCAACTCCGACACCGACAACTGATACTCCGACGCCGACAACTGGTACTCCGACGCCAACACCGACACCACCGACACCTGTTGATACCATCGACACACAGAAGAATTGGTGCGGCGTAGAAGCTGGATTGGATAAACTTGAGAAAATTCTTGACGACCAATTACAGGCAGTTAACCTACCCATTGTCGGCCCGCTCAAGGACATTTCCCCAGATTTTATTGGCAACTTCAAGACTAAGTTAGTCGATACAATTAAAAATCATGGAAATCAAAGTCTGAGTCAGTTAGAAAGTAGCCTCCGCACTGCACTTGGCTCGACTTTCAATGTTGCTCTAACTGGGACTTCTAGTGCTAATGAAAGTACCTTGCTAATTACTCTTGGCAAGCAATATCAGTTTCCCGATCTCAATCTCTCTAAAAACTTAGGAGTGCCGGCATTAAGCTTAGATGTAGATGGAAAAGCAAAATCAAAATACAACTTCAACTTGTCCCTGGGAGTTGGTGTTAGTAAAGATTTCGGCTGCTACATAGATACTGAAAAAACTAAGTTAACCGCCAACATTGACTTGAGCCTAAATGACCAATTCAAGGCAAAAGGCAACTTAGGTTTTTTCCAAGTTGACCTGGCTAACGATACCAACAACCCTACTAAAGTCGATGCCAACCTTGAAGTCAAGCTCAATGACTTAGACAATCTGGCAGGCCCGAATGATGGATCTCGCCTCACCTTGCCAGAACTGCAAGGCAACTATCAGTTTAAAGACTTATTCAATGCCAACTTAACGAGCAATGCTAATCTCGGTCTCACAGCAAAAACCAGCATCAACGGCAATGCTGCATTCCCCTCCTATAACTTCGACTTAGCAGTTAATTGGCCCATCCTAAATTACGCTAACGGTCAATTAACCGGGCCGCAAAAACCCACCGTTGCATTTAACAATATGCAACTTGATTTGGGGACATTTGTCAATAATTTTGCCAAACCAGTTATCGGTAAAATTTCCGATGTTATTAAACCATTTCGGCCAGTTATCAACTTCCTCAATGCCGACACCAAGTTACTGTCTAAACTAGGTCTGGCTGGGCAATTTGATAAAAATGGGGATGGCAAAGTCAGCGTACTAGAACTGGCAGCAAAAATCTCTGGTCGCGATATCGATACTCGCTTTTTAGATGCGGTTGCCAAGGTTGATAAAGTTGTTGATTTGGCAAACCAAATAGCGAATTCTCCCGATAAAATCGATTTGGGTTCTTACACTCTGGGGAATGTAGATGTTGTCGATAACAGTGCGAATCTTCAGAATGCTTCCCCGATCCCAACGACTGCTGTACAGCAAACAGCCAACCAACAAATTAACTCCAAAACAAGCGGCAAGGTCAAGGAGTTCTTAAATGCCTTAAAAGATATTGATGGCTTTGATATCCCACTCTTGACCAAACCAGAAACCGCGATTCAATTGCTGATAGGTAAACCGGATGTTCCGATTTTAAGCTACCAGATGCCTAAACTGGGTTTTGACTTTAATATTGAGAAAAAGTTTCCAATCTGGGGGCCGATCAAGGGTTTACTGGAAGGCAAGTTTAGTGCTTCAGCTCATCTAGGATTTGGGTACGATACCTACGGATTAAGCGAGTGGAAAAACTCGAATTTTGCTGCGGGTTCTGCTGACAAACTTTTGGATGGATTTTATGTGAGCGATCGCGAAAATGCTGACGGCACAGGACGAGATGTTGACGAACTCAGGCTTGACGCTAGTATTGCCGTGGGTGCTGGGATAGATGTTGGCATTGCCGAGGGCTATGTCAAAGGTGGAATTCAAGGAAAAGTCGGCATTGACTTAATAGATATCGGAGAATTCCAACCGAAACAAGGTGGCGACGGCAAAATCCGAACATCGGAAATTACTTCCCGCATCAGCAAACCCTCGGAACTGTTTGATGTAACAGGACAAGTTAATGCTTTCTTGGGTGCTCAAGTTAAGTCCATTTCAGTCAAATTCTGTGATAAAAGTTTCAAAGTATTTGGGAAGCGCTTCAGTATATCTTATCCTTGTGGATTAGATTACAAAACAGTCTACGATAATAACTTTGCCACATTTGAGTTAGCTAAGTTTAGTTTGGGGCCGAGTTCTAGCACTAGGGGCAGAGCAATTAACGGTTACATGGCCGGCGCGACAGTCTTCTTCGATGCCGACTTTAATGGAGTTCAGGATGACAACGAACCCTTCTCAATTACTAACGCAGATGGCAGCTTTGACTTAGATGTCTCTCTTGACCAATTCGACAAAAATAATAGCGGCGACCTCGAACCGGATGAAGGCAAAATTGTACTCATAGACGGCATCAATACCTCTACTTATTTGCCGCAGCAAACGCCCCTATTTGCCACACCAGATGCTACAGTAGTTACTCCGTTAACTACTCTACTGACCGAGTTAGTCGAGCAAGGTACTGACCCTAATCAAGCGCAAATTCAGGTAAAAGCTGCACTGGGAGTGTCGTCAGGAATTGACTTGACTAGCTACGACCCGCTAGAGGCAATTACTCAAAACGACCCGAACGGTTTGGCGGTTTATGCAGCACACGCTCAGGTACAAAATACCATTGTTTTAGTCACCGATTTAATTAGCGGTGCTTCAAATACCGCGAAAAATGAGATTGCCTCTAGCGTAATTTCCGCCGTTGCCAATCAAATTCAATCTGGCACTCTCGATTTAAGCAATTCCACACAATTGCAAGCGATTATTCAGTCGGCGACGAGTCAACTGCAAGCACCGCAACTCTCTAGTATTGCTTCGGATGCTGCCCAAATTATTGCAGAGGGAAATCAGCGAATAGGTGCGATCGCCTCCAGTAATTCCTCGCCCTCAGATGCCGCGACAGAAATCGCCCGCATACAAAAAGTCGCACAAGGAGAAGTAGCCCAAGATTTACTGCAAGTTGCAGCCGGAAATAAGACGATTCAGTCGGCGATTTCCGAAAATACTGGTGCATCTCTAAATACCAAAATTCAGTCGGCGACAGCTAACAATCCAACAGTCCGCAATACTTTAGATACTGATGACTCCAGTACACCATCTACACCCGAAGAACCATTCCCAGAAAGCGGTATTGAATTCGTTAAAGATGGGGAAAATACTACCGAAAGCACAGATGGCGATGATACCATTATGGGAAGTGCTAGCGATGATATATTGCGCGGTAGAAAAGGAAATGACTTGCTGTTTAGCCTTGATGGCAATGATTGGATGAATGGCAATCAAGGCAACGACGTAACAGATGGTGGAATTGGGGACGATACGCTTTACGGCGGAAAGGGTTTTGATACTTTGACTGGTGGTGCCGGCAATGACTTCCTTTCTGGCAATCGAGGTGAAGATATCCTAATTGGTGAAAAGGGCGACGATACCCTCTACGGCGGTCAAGGCAATGATATTCTGCTAGGAGGTCAGGGTAACGATTTCCTCAGTGGCGATTTGGGCGATGATACCTTAGTAGGGGATGTAGGGAGCGATCGCTTCTTATTATCTACCAATTCGGGTATTGATACTGTTGCTGACTTTGAAGTCGGTCAAGACTTGTTAGTATTGGGTAACGGGCTGACTTTCTCGCAATTGGCCATTGTCCAAGATAGCGATGCAACATTAATCCGGTTTGCACAAACAGGGGAGATTTTGGCTTCTCTGGCCGGAGTTTCTGCTAGCAGTATTAGTGCCGTTAATTTCGCATTGATTTGAGAAAGATGTGGGTTTAAGCACTTAGGAATGAGAATTAAATAACTTCCACTCTTGAAAGTGGGATGGGCGTCCCGCCCGTCATGAGTGGACGGGCGGG
>NZ_JAUBVD010000107.1:0-10388 GCF_036705675.1 Microcoleus sp. AT8-A3 | reverse complement strand
GATTTTCGATTTTCGATTTGGGATTGATTTGCGCGAGATAAATCACGTGGCGGGTACCACATGAAGAAATTCGCTTGTCACACGCTGGAACTATCCTACGGGCAAGAAATCGGATTTACAGTGGAGGATGCTACTTAAAGTTATAATAAACCAATCGCCCTCCAAACCCGATCGTTTCTCATCTGGAAATAGACTGGAGAATCAAATGACTGCAGCAATCATCGCACCACCCAGAAAAGAATCGCCCCTTCTGTTTGAGGGACTCACTTGGAGAGAGTTCAAAGCAGTTGAGCAATTGTTAGACCGTCCAGGATATCGACTTTCTTTCCTGGATGGAATTCTGGAGATTAAACTAATGCCTGGAGAACCCCACGAAACCGTTAAAGCAAGAATTGGTGCATTGGTGGAACTGTACCTGCTGATGGCGGGGTTTGACTTTACTCCAACTGGTTCAATGACTCTGGAAAGTGAAACGGGAAAAGTCAAGCGAGAGGCGGATGAATCTTATAAACTTGCTCCCGGTCGCAGGCTACCCGATTTGGCGATCGAAATCGTGTTTTCCAGTGGTGGCATCAACCAACTGGAGGCATACAAGCGGCTGAAAATTCCTGAAGTGTGGTTTTGGGAAGATGGATTGTTAGAGGTTTATCACCTGCGGGGAGAGGGCAATACACTTCATTATGAAAAGGTTTCCAGTAGTGAGGAGGTGAAAGGGATCGATTTGGATTTGTTGTTGCGCTGCATCAATATGGTGAATCATGTTGATGCAGTTAAGACTTTTCAACAGGCACTCCAAAAATAGCTGGGATTAAGAGACTTCTCCAAAAAAGCAGGTTTTGAACAGGCAGGATGCCTGTTCCACGATAATAATTATGGGAGATGTCTAATAGATCATCGCGCACCCTTTAACCACCTCTGTTTGCATCTCAATATCCGCAACAAGCAATGGAAAATACCAAATGACACAAGTTGTAATTGTCGGAGCGGGGCCAACTGGTGCGGCACTTGCCTTACTGCTGGTGAAACGAGGTATTGCTGTTACCTTGGTTGAGGCGGCAAAAGATTCCTACCGAGTGTTTCGCGGTGAAGGCTTAATGCCCAGCGGATTGGATGCGATCGCCCAAATGGGCTTATCCACAATCCTAGAAGGTGTTCCACACCGACAAATTGATGCCTGGGAGTTCATTGTGGGCGATCGGCAACTATTTCGAGTTGATGAGCCAATGGGGTCAAATCGACCTTGTACACTGGTATCGCAACCGCCTTTGTTAGAAACACTAATTTCAGAAGCTCAGTTGCATCCAGAGTTTGAATTTATCCCAGGTGTTCCCGTAAAAGATTTACTGTACAAAAACGATCGCATTGCGGGTGTAAAGCTAGGAGATGGGCGAGAAATTCCTGCAGCACTTGTGATTGGTACAGATGGTAGAAACTCGGTTGTACGACAGCGTGCAGAATTAGAGTTAGTAAAACAGCAGAATAGTATAGATGTTCTGTGGTTTAAACTTGCCGCTCATCCTCGGTTTGTGGCGGATAATGTATTTTATTCTATCCTGAATGGCGGTAGCGGATTCAGTGTCTTTCATGGGGCAGAATCAGGAAAACTTCATCTGGCTTGGGTGTTATCGGCAGATGACAAAACGGATCGGAAACACACAGACTGGGCAGAAACTTTCGCATCGCGATCGCCTGCGTGGATGGCAGAACATTTCCGCAACTGTGCCGATACGATCGAATCTCCGATGCGATTATCTGTTGTGGTTGGTCGCTGTCCGCGCTGGCATCGACCAGGAATCATACTTTTGGGGGATGCGGCACATCCCATGTCTCCGGTTCGCGCTCAAGGAATTAACATGGCTTTGCGCGATGTAATTGTTGCGGCCAATCACCTTGTACCTTTATTGAAAGCAGGGGCTAATTCTGAGGATATTGACTTAGCATTATCGCGGATTCAGGCAGAACGCGAACCCGAAATTATTCGCGCCCAACAACTTCAAGCACAAGAAGCGTGGAAAGGCGAACAACTACGAAAAAATGGATTATTGCGTTTATTGATGATGCAAGCTGCTCCGTTTTTGGGTGAAAAAATTAAACAATTTTGGGTAAAAGGACAGTATGAATTGCGTCAAGGAGTAACAGAGGTAAAATTGGTTGTGTAAAATGAGGAAATTGGAACCTGACTTACCCGTCCAAACCCAAGAAACCGGGTTTTTACCTTTTCTGCGATGTCTAATATCAATTCCGGTTGTATCGGAATGATTAAACCACAGAGGGCACAGAGGACACAGAGAAAGAGAAGAGTGAGATAATAATTCCGATGTTAACGGATTTGATATAACCGAGTATTTTTGCGAAAAATCCGGTTTCTGACTACCCGTGCGTCTAGGACTATAAAACTTAGGAGAAGTTTTTATGCGATCGACAAATATCAAAGGACCGATCGGCACTATTCACATCATCGAAGCCAGCCCCCCTGCCACCGCTGGGGAGTCGGAGTCGCTGCCGGTGGTGTTCGTGCACGGTATGACGGTTTCTGCGAGCATCTGGGAGGCGCAGCTTGCCCGTGTCGCCCGTACCCGACGGGCGATCGCCCTTGATATGCGGGGACACGGTGATTCTGCACCGCCGGAGGACGGCAACTATGCGCCCGCCTCCTGTGCAGCGGATGTTTTGGCGGTACTGGATGGGCTGGGACTCGATCGAGTGGCGATCGTCGGGCACAGTTTCGGTGCTTGTATTGCCCTCGCCACAGCAGCAGCCGCACCGCACCGCATCGCGCAGTTGATTCTGGCAGACCCACCTGGAGACTTTACCAAGGTGCCTGCAGATGTGCACGAGGAACGCATCGTTCCCTACCAGAGGGCTCTGGAGACGGAGGATTGGCGGGCTGCTGTGGAAACCAGCTTCAATGAGGCGCTGACAGGAAGCAGGGCCGATACGCGCGATCGGATTCTCGCTTGCTTGGCGGCGACTCCACAGGATTGTCTGTCTGGAATGTCTCGCGGGATGTTTGCCTTTGAAGCAGTTAATGCTCTCGATCACTACCTAGCAGCCCCTGGAACACGGGCCCACGCGATTATTGCTCCCTCAAACACTTTTCCCTTCAGCCTCCACATCCTCCGTCCCACACTGACGACAACTACGATCCCCGATACTGGACACTGGCTGATGCTGGATGCGCCAGAGGCCTTTGCTAGGGAACTTGATATTTGTTTGGAAGGTGTTTAATATAGATTTCGACAAAATCTGTTAGTCTTACCACAATTCATCGAGAGTTAAGTTGTGGGGGTTTTTGAGGATGAAGGCGTTGTTGTCTTTGATTAAGTCACCGCTACAGAGAATCGGTAAGCGTTCTTGATAAGCTTTAATCGCCAAGATATAATCTTTGTCTGCGAGAGAAGTTTGAATTTTCCGCAATTTGTCAGCAATGACCCCTATTAAGGTTATTTCGCCGCTTAATTGGTCTGTGTTGGGGGTGTGAATTTGCATAACAATTCCCTGAATAGTCATGTTGGGAATGCTGGTAAGCAGTTCGCTTAAAATTTCAATTTTTGGGCGATTTTCTGCGTTTTCTAGCGTTTGGATTGCCTCCCGGATGCGGGCTGCATAATCTCCCAGGTTTTCCCGGTTAGGCAGCAATATTTCAAATTCTTCTGCATCGGCTGTTGGTTTGTGCCAAAGTGTGGCATTATCTAAGAAAGGTTGGTCTTCATGCCAGCCGTGAGTTTGTAAGTAATTTCTCAGTTGATTTAGCTCGATTGTTTCGAGAGTTTGGCTATCTTGTACGGTGACTTTCATGGTTGAACTCCTTGGCTAATTCCCTCCATAATTGACTGAAGGGCGGCGACTGTAAATTGGTTGGTTCTAGGGATGGTAACGGTGACAGCGTTTGTGTTTTGTGTTTTTGGCTTTCCCCGCAGCGAGATCCAATATCCGCAGTTTCTGATGCAGAGTTCTGTTTCCGACTGGGTTAACCAGTCTTCGGGTGTTTCTGGGATTAAAACGACAACTAAAATTCGGGGAATGGCGAAGTCATCCATTCTTAAATCGTCGTAGTTTTTGAGTTTGAGGGGGTAGCGGATGGAGCGATCGTCTTGGATGTCTCTTGATGTAGATTTTAACTGCAATTCTAAGCGAGGCGCTCTAATGGGGCCTATCCCGCCTTTCGCAGCTACTCCCCAGTCTACGCTGTCATCGTCTACGAAGGGTTTGTAGAGGGAATAGCCGGCAACGGTGGTGACAGCTTGCAGGTAGATGTTGCTGAATTGTTCTTTTTGTTGGTTAATGTCCACTTTTTACGTAGCGATTATTCTTGTTAACCTGTTTGGTTTTAGCTCGTAGATAAAATTACATCAGGTTGGTTATGGTTTCCTTGATTTGTATCGGTTGGTTGGTGACAATGGAGTAGAGAACATCGGGGTCTAAATCAGCTCCATTTTCCCAGTAAATTGTCCCCCATTCTGGATTTAGTTTGACTTGGTTAAAGTAAGTCAAGTCTTGCAGGGGGGCGAAGATTCCGGTAAATTCGATTAATTGGCTAATGTCAACTACTCCCTCTTGGTTATCTTCAAATTTGATGTGAAGTTGATAATTTTTTAATGGTTGAACTGAGCTAATATCTTTGAGCATTGTTTATTCCAAAGGTGCAATAGGTTCTAATGGTGTTTGAAGTCTGGCAAGTTGCCAATTTTGCATGAGCTCTGTTTGATGAAGGGCAGCCCACTCTACCACTAATCCTAAGATGCGAGGGGAAAGTTTGCCTTCTAGGATTGAGAGGGTTTCGATATCAATGATGGTTTTTTGTTGATTGTAGCGGGCATGAAATTGCGGGGGCGGGTGGTCGTTATAGTACGTCGTGATGATGATGCCTAAAAATCTGCTGAGTTCTGGCATTAGATTGTCTCCTATACAATTATTTCGGCGTCTTTTACCCGAATTTCGTAAGACTAAATCCGCTCAATATATTCTTTAATATTGCTTAAAACGTGCGTTTTGGTTCCAATTCTACTAAAAAATCTACCTCGCGATCTGCTGTTGCTTCACCCCTGGCAACCGAACCTAAAACGCGCACATTTAACGCGGCTGGGTGAGTCGCAATTCTCAGGATATCGGAGGGCTTGGACTTCAGCAATTCCTCAATTCCCCTAACTCCACCCCGGTAGATTTTCCAGAATCATCGCCTCTAACTTGGCACTCTCGGCAAATTGCCTCTCCAACTTCGCCGTCAAATGCAGCCTCTTCTCGTCCAAACCCTCCTCATCCTCCAATGCCTCCGCCTCCGCCCCCACATACCTCTCAGGGGTTAAAATATAACAGTTACCGTTTTGCTTTTTTGTTGCCTTTTGACTCCGCACAATTGTTACAACTCTTCTGGAAAGTACATTTGCAGGAAATCTGCCCCGCCCTAACCCAACTGGCCTAACTTCTCCAGAACTTAGGTAAAAAGCACCTAAAGTATGATGCGAAACTCTGGCTAAACTATTATTCTATAAATCGATCGGGCATTAAACCGATATCCACAATCGCCAAGATTTATCGCCAAATTTTAAATTTTTCCGGCGAAAACTTGCTATTTAATGAATAAGACTTTAAGATCCAGCAATGTAAATCAAAATCTCAATGAGCAGCCCTGCAAGCACGAACCCGAAATGGGTCGCAAGTGCCAAAAAGCAGCAAAAGCTACCTTTTTTAACTCTTTCAACAGCAAAGCATTGGCAAACAAACCAGGGATCGACGGTTGGCATCTTGGAACGAATGCTTTGCTAGCAATACTACAAATGTATCAAAACTTATCTGCCAAAATTTAGCCCGAACAGATGCCTAGCTGTAACTCTTGCTGCGTAAGGTTTCAGTTTCTAAATAGGCTGGTTTTATTGTCTTTAACTACTTGAGGATTCGATCGCATGGTTTCGATTTCTACTACTCAATCCGATGTGCTACCTTTGTCTTCGCCAACCGTAACGGCTGCAACCCAAAGCAGTGCGGCGACTGCAACTGGGGTGTGCGTGACGGTTCACGGTCACTTTTACCAGCCACCCCGGGAAAACCCTTACCTGGACGCGATCGAACGCCAAGCCAGCGCCTCTCCAGCCCACGACTGGAACGAACGCATTGACATCGAGTGCTACCGCCCGAACGCCTTTGCCCGCATACTCAACGATCGGGGCGAAGTCGCGGGGATCGTCAACAACTACGAGTATATGAGCTTCAACATCGGGCCGACCCTGATGAGCTGGCTGGAACGCTACGACCCGGAAGTCTACCAGCGGATTCTGGAAGCCGATCGCAAAAGCTGTCAGCGACTCAACGGTCACGGCAACGCGATCGCCCAAGTCTACAATCACATCATCATGCCCCTCGCTAACGAGCGAGACAAATACACCCAAATTCGCTGGGGGATCGCAGATTTTCGCTCCCGGTTCGATCGCGATCCCGAAGGAATGTGGCTCGCCGAAACCGCCGTAGACTACGCCACCCTCGAAGTTTTAGTCGCTGAAGGCATCCGCTTCATTGTCTTAGCCCCCTCCCAAGCCGAACGCTGCCGCCCGCTAATCGGGCAAAACCAAGAAGGGGAACCAGCGGAAAATTCCGAATGGCACGAAGTCGGCGGGGGTCAAATCGATCCGACTCGCCCGTACCGCTGCTATTTGAAACCGGAAATGCGGTTGATGGCTGACCACCAACTCTCGCCGCTGAGCACTCACTATTTTGGGCGCGGGCACTCCCAAAATTCTGCAGCCCCAACTACCAACACTCCCTACATCGATATCTTTTTCTACGATGGCCCGATCTCGCGGGATATGGGCTTCAATGACGTTCTCAGCAGCAGCCACCACTTGGCCGGGCGCTTGGGTCAAGCAGTGCGGGGAGACCACAGACAGGCTCAATTAATCTGCGTGGCGACGGACGGCGAAACTTTCGGCCACCACAAAAACAGTACGGAAAAATGCCTCGCCTACGCCTTCACAGAAGAGTTTCCCCGCCGCGGTTGGACGGTGACGAATTTTGCTCATTATTTAAGTCAAAATCCGAGCGCTTGGGAAGTTGAACTCAAACCTGTGACGGCCTGGAGTTGCTCTCACGGGGTCGATCGCTGGCAAGATGATTGCGGCTGCGGTGGTGGCGGCGGATGGCACCTCAAATGGCGCCGCCCTCTGCGGGATACTCTCAATTGGCTGCGCGATCGACTGATTCCGATTTACGAAGAAGCAGGGCGCAAGCTGTTGTGCGATCCCTGGAAAGCCAGAGATGAATATATTGAGGTGATCCGGGATCGATCCCCCAGTAATGTTGACAGTTTCCTCCAACGCCATCAAGTGCGCCCCCTCGATGCCGGAGAACAGGTGGACGCCCTGCGACTGCTGGAAATGCAGCGCCACACCCTGTTAATGTTCACTAGCTGCGGCTGGTTTTTTGAAGAAATCTCGCGGCCAGAAGGCGTGCAAATTCTGCGCTACGCGGCCCGGGCGCTCGAATTGGCGGGGGAAGTTACCGGGGTGCAGCTAGAAAAGGATTTTGTCGATCGACTAGCCCTCGTACCCAGCAACGTTGAGTATTTCCAAACAGGGGCCGAAGTTTACCGCAAACTCGTGGTAACAGCCCAAATTAGTCTCAAACAGGTGGCCGCCCACTACGCGATCAGTTCTCTGTTTGCCAAATATCCCCGCGAACAGCGAGTTTACTGCTATCAGGCCCAGCAGGAAGATTTCCAAATTCAGCGCATGGGCTCGATGACTCTGGCTGTGGGTCAATTGCAGTTAACCTCGGAAATTACGCGGGAAACAGAGGTTTTTGTGTTTGCTGCGTTGCACCTCGGCGGCTGGGACTTCCACTGCTGCATTCAGCCTTTTGGCAGCCGCCGATCGTACACTATGCTCAAAGAGCGGCTGTTTGGAGTTATGCAAGAAGCTTCGGCAGCCCACGCGATTCTGGAAATGGTGCGGCTGTTTGGGGATCAGTCCTTTAGCTTGCGGGATTTATTCGCTGAGGAACGCCACCGGATCGTGCAGTTGCTGAGTCAGGAAAATTTGACTCGGTTGGATCAGCTTTACACTCAGGTTTACCGCGAAAATTACGGGGTGATGATGGCGTTCCACCGCGACGAGTTGCCGGTGCCGGTAGAGTTGCAGGTGGCTGCTGAGGTGGCTTTGGGACATCGCTGTTTGACGGCGGCCAAGGCCCTGGAATTGGAAACCGAGGATGTGGAACCGCTGCTGGCCGAAATTGAGGCGATCGCCACTGAAGCCGGCCATCTCCGCTGTCGGTTGAACGTTCCCGAAGTCAAGGAAATTTTGGAAAAGATGGTTTGGCGATCGCTAGACAGGCTGCTGCAAGCAGGATCGGGTGTGGAAGATCGCTCGCCTGTCCAGTTGGAAGCTGAGATCCGCACGATCGAGCGTTTGATTGCTGTGGGCGATCGGCTGAGTCTGGGTTTGTGCTTGGACAAATCGCAGGAACTGTATTTCGATTCTCTGTACAGTCAAATTGTGCCTCTGTGTTTGGGCTGGCTGCAACGGCAAGAGGCCTCGGCGGGCGAAAATGCGGTGGCTGCTGTTGCCTTGGAGATTGCGGGTTCAGGCGGCGGCTGGGAGTTGTCTTCGATCCGGCAGTTGCTGGAGTTGGGTCAAACCTTGGCTGTTGATGTTGAGTGTTGGTTAAATCAGTTAAGTTAATCGTTTCGTGATTAGCCTGCATCAATTCCCGCCCTTGAGAATCCGCCCGATCAAGCTTTAAAGGCCTATCGGGCCTACGGGTTCCACCGAGAATATATCTGTGTTGTGGCTTCCCGGGATCGCGGCGGGCGATCAAAGCACCGACAGATAACCGCCAAGTTTGTTTAAGTTTTCGCTCTACTTGTGGGAAGATAAAAAGACTGTCGCCAAAGCGTACAGGTGTTCTGCACTTGCACGCTTTGTATAGTTGGGAAGAAAGAACACTAAGTTTAAATTTATGAAAGTTGGCGATCGCGTTTGCATTAAAAACTCTGTTGTTGTCTACCACCACCCTGAAAATCGCAGTCAACCATTTGATATTAAGGGTATGGAAGGAGAAGTCGTGGCGATCGTTCACGAATGGCACGGCAGACCTGTCAGTGCTAATTGGCCGGTTCTAGTACAATTTGACAAAAAATTTCGAGCTCACTTCAAAGAGGATGAGGTCGAATTGATATCTTCGGAAGTCTAGCTGTCTCAAAAGTTGAAGCAGCCCAAAGACAAAATCAAATCCCGTCAGTCGATTTTAGATTTTAGATTTTAGATTTACTCCACAGATGAATCTGGAAGCTTGAACTAATATCTAAAATTTTGTGATCGTCGCGACTCCTGTCGGAAAGCAATTATCCGTTTTTGGGCGGGGGTCATTCGATTTTAGATTTTAGATTTTAGATTTTGGATTGACTTGCGCGAGATAAATTCGGGGGACGCAAGGATTTTAGATTTGAGATGCTTTCGATTGACTTGCGCGAGATAAATCACGTGGCGGGTACCACATGAAGAAATTCTTGGTCATATAACAGTTGTAGAGTTTGTAGTGAGGAGTTCAGTTTTTTCTGTGGCTTTTAGTCGATCGACGGGACTAAAGTCCTTACTACAAACCATTTTTTGTTTTCACTCCTTAATTTTTCGACCGTCTGCGGCTGAACCAACCTAAAATATTCCAATCTCCCTGCATTTTCTGCAATTCCTGCTGATGCTGCTTGGCTGTAGCGTAATACCACTGGCAGTGAAGTTCTAGTTCTTGACGGTACTTAATTTCGTCGTAAAACTCGCGGACAATTTGGTGTCTCTGAAAAATTTCGGCCGCGGGAGTCGGTTCTGGGGCAATGTTTTGCAACTCGTGGGGCAGCATGATTGTTTGGGGGCGACTGTGGCTAATATTGGCTGTAATGACTTTAAGCTAACACACTCAATCGATTTTAGATTTTAGATTTTAGATTTTAGATTTTAGGTTTTAGATTTTAGATTTTAGATTTGAGATTTTAGATTTTAGGTTTTAGATTTTAGATTTTAGATTTTAGATTTTAGATTTTAGATTTTAGGTTTTAGATTTTAGATTTTAGATTTTAGATTTTAGATTTTAGATTTTAGATTTTAGGTTTTAGATTTTAGATTTTAGATTTTAGATTTAGAATCTTATCTGATGAAGTTTTGTAGGGGCGGGTTCGCCCAGATATTTGATAAGTATAGACAAATTATATAAACCCGCCCCGCCCCTATAATTGAGATGCAACCGGATTTGATATTAGTTTAAATTCTTCAATCTAAGGAATGAGAATTAAATAAAACCCACTTTTCATGTTTGTTGTGGGATGGGCGTCCCGCCCGTCCTTTCTGGGCGGGCGGGACGCCCATCCCACAAGAAAAAAGGGAAATTATTTAATTGACGATCCT
>NZ_JAUBVD010000006.1:162202-188008 GCF_036705675.1 Microcoleus sp. AT8-A3 | reverse complement strand
AACCGAAACAATCATAGATGCTTTGCACACTCAAATTCAGTCACCCGTAAAAAAAAACCAAGAACTTATCGAAACCTCAGGGTAAGAGCATCTTAATCAGGCTTGACACAAGCACTTGAGAATCTGCATCATATAGTCATCATTCATCGCCGCTCGTTTCTTTTTTTGTCGCAAACTACGTCGGAGAGTCGTTTCTTGATTGATGGCATTAAGTGCCATTCGTCTTAGAAGAGCCAAGTTTTGAGGGCTGTTTAACGACAGAATGCGACATTGGTCTTCATTAAAAGTGACATCTAAAGTCCAATGAACTTGGTTTTCAATCCCCCAATGTTGACGAATTACACGACCATTAAGCTGAGCATCCACTGGTAAAGAACTTAGGTAAAACTGTACCTCTTGAGTCGTTTTGTTCCAAAGATGACGGACTCGTTCTACACAAACAATAGTCTGAATGTCAGTCCATTGTTCTTGTTTATAAAGTCCTCCTAATGCCGCCACTGGCACCGCCCAAACTTTTCTAATTTCGACGCGATGATGTCCCTTTTCTGTGCGGGAATCCTGACTCACTTCAATTCCCTCAAACTGTTGAGATTTCGCCATATCAAACCAGGTTTTAACTTGATTATAAAGAGTTGGATGATTACTTTTTAAGGTGACTACATAATCGGCTTTTTTCTGACGAATCAACCGAAGAATCTCGGTTTGTGTCCCCATCGCATCAATCGTAATAATGGCTCCGGTGATGTCAATTAATTCCAACAATGCCGGGAGCGCTGTGATTTCATTTGAATGGTCTTCAACTTTGACTTGTCCCAAAACTAACCGATGTTCACTCGCCCATGCCGTCACTAAATGTAAGTTTTTTACCCCTTTTTGTCGGTCATAAGACCCTCTCAGACTTTTGCCATCAATCGGGATCACTTCTTGAGCAACTGACCCGATTAATTGTTTCATCCACTGAGCTAATTTTTGCTCTAAAATTTTTGGCTCTAGCTTTTCAAAGACCCGACGGAATGTATCGTCACTTGGGATGCCATTGGGTAACTTTAAAAACTTTTGTAACCAGGTAAACTTACTGATTCCATAATTTTCCATGTCTTCCCACCCATCCGCTCCGGCTATCACAGCTAATAAGGCAATGACGAGAATATCTTTGAGTAAGTGGTGTTTGGTTCGCTCCACTCTTGGATCTGGTACGTCATCAAAATAATTTGAAAAGCCAGCTTGTAAATCTTCCATAGAGATGGGTTTTGGCTTGTTGAACTCTTGGGATTTTGCCGTTGGCTTGGAAGGAGCGAATCCTTTACTCATGCCCATAAACTTTTCCTTACCTTGATGACTTAGCTTTTGAGGCATTATAGAACCGTTAATGACGAGCGGGCTACCTGTGTATTTTGTTTGTTTTGTCAAGTACAATTTATACCAAATTAGATGAGCTTACCCTGATCGAAACCTAGCCAGAAAAGAATACTTGACAGTAGCAAAGAAACGAAGATCATCACTAAAAGAACGAAGAAAAGCGATTAAGAAACAACTTCAATATATTAAAAGAAATTTAGCTCATATCGAGGAAATGGGTGAGCTAACGTGGCTGAATAAATATTATTATAAAATGCTATTAGTAGTCACAGAAGTCTACCGTCAACAGTTATGGATGTATGAAAATAAAACACATAGTATTGAGGACAGTTGGGGTAAGTTTAACACAACCCCACATCCGCCCCATCGTCAGAGGGAAAGCCGGGAAATCCGTTGAGTTTGGGGCAAAGCTGTCAGCCAGTTGTCGTAACGGATACGTGTTTTTAGACCGAATTAGTTGGGATAATTTTAACGAGTCTGTAGACTTAAAGAAACAAGTAGAAGAATTTAAACGGTTCACGGGATTCTATCCTGAATCAATTCATGTAGATCGAATTTATCGAACCAGAGAAAATCGAGCGTGGTGCAAAGAAAGAGGGATTAGAATGAGTGGCCCCCCTCTAGGAAGGCCCCCGACAAATATCAGCAAGTCAACGAAAAAACAGGCTCAGTCAGACGAGAGAATTCGTAACTCAATTGAGGGAAAATTTGGAGAAGCCAAAAGAAGATTCAGCCTCGGTAGAGTGATGGCTAAACTTGGTAATACTTCTGAAACAAGCATCGCAATAACTTTTCTGGTGATGAATCTTTCTGCCCTGCTACGGCAGGCTTTTTGGCTTTTTTTCGGTCTATTTCACAACAAAAACCTTTTGTCATGTTTTTTGGCTTAAATCATTGGTAAAAGCTATGTTTCGCCATCACAAGATTGACACAACTTATATTGCCGATGCCAGCTCAAATTCACTCATCTTTCTAAATGCTGTTTTCTGACTTTTTCAGCAAGCCCTAAGTAGCTATCCAATCCTCTCGAAAAAGACAAGGTGGAAAAAGAAATCCGGTACTTTCCTATGGACAAGCTTCTCTAAAAGTACGGTTAGAGGCAGGGCTGTTTCAGGCTCCGTAGGGGCAAACCCTCGTGAAGAGTCCCGATATTTGAAACATCGATTTCATCGTCCGTGGGGGGGCGGGCACGGGGAGTAGGGGTCGCACAGCCCCTACTACAAAATCGCGATTTTCCTGAGAATGAAACCGCCCTGCGGTGAGAGGGGGATGCGGGATTATTTTTTTCCGAATCAAGAGAGTTAATGGCTACTTGTTGACATATTCATCTCAAACTCAAAACAACAAAGCCTGAGAGCAAATGCTCTCAGGCTTTTCTAGCGGGATTTTTAACTGCTTGTTGCATCTGGCGTGCTAGCTCAAGCAGAGGATTTGGTTTCTTCAGCTACTTGTTCGTTGTTGGGTAACTCCAGGCAATAACCAGCCCCGTATACGGTTTTGATGTACCGAGGATGGCGGGGATCGGGTTCCATCTTGGTTCTCAGGTGTCTGATGTGTACACGAATAGTTTCGATGTCGTCGTCGGGGTCGTAACCCCACACTTCTTTGAGAATTTCGCTGGGAGAGACTGTCTGACCGTGGCGCTGAAGCAAGCAGTGCAGCAACTCAAACTCTAGGTGGGTCAGTTTGACTGTCTGAGCGTACCAAACAGCTTCAAACCTTTCGGGGACAAGGGTCAGCGGGCCGTAATTCAGAATTTCGGAGTGTTTGGCAGCTTGGGGAATGCGGTCTGTGCGCCTTAGTAGAGCTCGCACTCGGGCTAGCATCTCTTCTAGTTCAAAGGGTTTTGTCAGGTAGTCGTCGGCGCCGGAGTTGAAGCCTTCTACTTTGTCTTGAGTTTGACTTAAGGCTGTCAACATCAAGACGGGAATGTCTGAGGTGCGCTCGTCACGCCGCAAACGCTGACATACGGTGAATCCGTCTACTCTAGGCAGCATGAGGTCTAGGATGATCAGGTCGGGGAGCAGTTGTATTGCTAGTGCCTGACCTTTGATGCCGTCTTCTGCCTGGGTGACTTCATAGCCAGCCATTTCTAGGTTGACGGCTACAAGTTCGGCGATCGCCGCGTCATCATCAATAACAAGTATCCGGGGCATCATTATTTATCTCACCGCTAACCGAATGGCAGATCCTACAGCCTTCTGGGGGTTCCAGGTAACTTTAACGAACAATTTTTTAATTTTAAGCTTCATTAAGGATTATAAGGTTGATTAAGAACTTTCGGAGCTCTGTAAATATTCTTGTACTTATTATAAGCGATAACAGCGCATATCAGAAAACTGTTTACTCCAAATCTGGCTGGGGGCAGATTTGGGGTGGGGAAGAACAGCCTTAACTTTTGCAGGGTGCGCCTAGGTCCTCACAGGCTCGCCCTAGCGGTAGTCCGCGTCTTGCATTACCCTGTTAACCGTTAACTGTAAATTTTTTAAGTTGGTTAATTTTGCTTATAAAATTTTTGTGTTTTTTGAGTGGGTATGGCTGGCTTTTTGGGGGGATTTACGGTATTATTAAATAATAATAATACAAGTAAGCTGTGGAGCATTTAAACCACTAACGATGTCAGTAGGGTGCGTCAGATATCGCTCGCTTCCACCGACAAGGGAAACGCGGAGGACGCTCCGCACCATACAATACTATTTTAAATACTCCACAGCTTATTTATAGAAATAATAAAAACTATTACCATTATTAAATAATGACATATAAAAGTCAAATAATCAATCCCGCAACCTGAAAAATTTTGGTCATTTTTTTGCCTGTTGGGCTAATTTTTTTCTCTGCTTGGAATCAGCAAAACAACCGATAACAAATGCTTGCATACCTACTGAGGGCGAGTTTCCGATCGAGCTGGCGGAGTATTTTGGTTGGGAACAGTCGGCTTAGAACTTAATTTTTGGAAATAAAGACTGCCGATGGTGGTTAAGAATATTGTGTAAGCCGCCGCTTGGACGAGATAAAGTCGCTCTCTGTATCCAAACAGTGCTTTGAGAATCACTCCTGGAAATTGTCGATCGGGCAAAATTTCTGCTGCATTCCACACCATCGGGCCTAAAATACAAGAGTGGACTGGTGCGAGGCGATCGTAATAAACACAAATCGCTGCATACTTGCTATTCATCTGCGACAAAATCCCAGCGGCTTGGTCAAAATGCTTGAGTGCAGATACTGCCAAACCTGCCACGATTAACAACAACAAAATCCCCATAAACTTGAAAAACAGGCGGATATCAATTTTGACACCCCACTTGAACAGTAGCGCGCCAATGATTGCCGCCCCAGTCAAACCGCCCAAAGCACCCAAAGCGGGACTCAAACCTTGTTGAAATTGAGCGCTGACAAATATAACTGTTTCAAAACCTTCGCGCAGTACCGCAATAAAAATTAAGCCAAATACGCCCCAGCCGGCATTGCTATTTTCTGTCAAAGCTGCTGTAACTGCTCCTTCAACTTCTGCTTTGAGAAAGCGAGCTTGCTGAGTCATCCAAATTAGCATCCAGCTTAGCATTGCGATCGCCACAATTCCCAATACGCCCTCTAATAGCTGTTTAATGACTGGTGCGTAAGGCTGCTCAGATGTTGATAGTGCTGCGAGCAATCCATTGAATATAACACCCACAATACCGCTAGAAGCAATGCCGACTGCGACACCTGCATAAACCCAAGAATTGAGGTTACTTTGCTCAGCTTTTTTAAGACAAGCTAGTACAATTCCGACTACTAAGGCGGCTTCTACGCCTTCGCGCAGGGTAACTATAAAAGTTGGTATGGCTTCACTAAAATTCATTTTTTATAATTAGGGGGCATGGTCATGGGGCATGGGTCATTGGTCATTGGTCATTGGAAATAACCAATAACCAATAACCCATAACCAATCACAATTAACTAATGATTAAATCAACTATAATCCCGGAGCATTTTTTTCAGTTCTACTTGGTGTAATTCTTCTTGCCCAATTAGATTTCGGGCATATTCTTCCAAATAAACGCTGGAGTTGGTCACGACTTCAAGTAAAGACTTATACTTTTTGAGGGCTTTTTTCTCGTGATTTAAACTTTCTTCTAACAAGTCTTTCACCGAGTGTTTGTAGGTTTCTTCGATGGGAGCAATTTTCTGACTGGGGTGTCCCTCTAAACCGGTGAGAATTTCTCCTGCTTGTTGGGCGTGGAGTAGAGATTCCGTTGCTTGTGCTTTAAAAAACTGCACGATGGGAATCCGGTTTGGCCCTGTCACCATTAGTGAATAGTGGGTATAGCGCACGACACCTGCAAGTTCCCATTCCATGATGGTGCATAGCAGTTCCTGGGTTTTTTTCTCGTCAAGTTCTTTCATTTGTTGTTTTAGAGGTAGAATGCCTTAGAGGGCGCTGTTTATAATAGCACATTTAAGTTAAAAAGGAAAAGTAAGGTGCTGATGGCGCAGCTTACCGGAGAGATGTTGTATGTGAGCTAGGGGTTAACTTCTAAGGTTCCTGTAGGTTCAAACACTACAGTAAATTTAGCGACTGGTGCTGCACTGTTACTGCTGCTAGTTTCGGAAGATTTGAGGAGATTTGGCAAAGGAGTTTCTTTGGTGTAATCCTTGGCTGGTTGATTGAGTGGCTGGAAATTGCCGTAGCTTGCGGGGCGGAACGCCATCGCCCCATCTTGACTTGTACTGACTCGATAGACTAGATTTTGATTGAACGTAGGGCTAATTTGCCAACTTCGATCGATGCGATCGTACAGTTTCAGAGTTAACTCATCTAGTTTTACGCCGTAATTTCTGCTGTCTGATTTGTTCCATCTACCGCCTAAACTTTCTGCTGGGCTGCTGATACAGGTACAGCTTGGAGAGTATTATCTGTAGCCCTACTTGCCATAGCCGTTTCAGTAGACATATTAGTGAAAGGTACAACCTCTGGAGACTTGTCAGACAAATTTTTGGGGTTGTCAACAGCTAAACTGGAATTATTTGCAGCCGGAAGCGGACTGTTACTCGCAATAGCTCGTTAGGCCACCCCTTAGCAACAGCATTAGCGGGATTTTGCCCCTCCATTGTCAAAGACTTGACATGAAAACCGCGAAACATTTATTTTTGGCTAACGCGCGGGAGCATCTGAATGAAAGCAGCCCAGCTAAAAATTGGAGTTTTGAGGCTCTCTTGCTGGGGGGCAGGAGGCAGGAGGCAGGAGGCAGGAGGCAGGAGGGAAGAGGAAGAAGAAGTGTTTTTACAAATATGAGATGTTCCCTAACGCGCCACATTGCGATGGGAAAAGTCAATCGATTTTAGATTTGAGATGTGAGATTTTAGATTAAAGCATTAACCCAGCCCAAAAACGGATACGCTGCCACGTACAGGAGTGGTGGAAAGATCAAAATTTTAGACCCTAGTTCAAGCTCCCAGATTTATCTGTGGGGTAAATCTAAAATCTAAAATCTAAAATCTAAAATCGACTGACTTGCGCGAGATAAATACGTTCGGCAAGTTTCATCGGATACAGGTTTTTTATTTCTGGACGGATGAATTCAGGACTTGTATCCTGGATGATTTCGGTCAAAAATTTAATGTAAGTTATTCTCAAGAGTGGGAATAAAACCAATTAGGGATTTTCAGTTTTTTCTTGATATTTTTTTTTAATTATTGCTTGAGCTTGATGGTAAATACATTTTGCAGGTTAATCTGTAAACAAACATTGATCCTTTTTATCAAAAAGCTTGAATGTGGGGGTCTTCGGTACAATATCCGAATAATTCTTCAGGATTATTTAATGTTGCATTTTCATCCTCAAAACTTTGGCTGTGAAGCCCGAATCTATGTCAAATAAGCGATCGCCCGCCGCAAATCCCCCGATCGCTCGATCGCATTAATGCCCCCAGAGGGGGTTTTAAATTTTAGTAAAAAATAGTTGACTAAAGAGTTGGAACTTCTCTCGTTAGGATACATCAATGCACATACCTGATGGTTTTCTTTCACCGCCAGTAGCCATTGCCACCGGCATAGCAAGCGCAGCAGCAATCGCAGTTGCCCTAAATCGAACCAGCGCCAGTCTTGGACTCCGACAAGCCCCAATTATGGGCTTAACTACAGCTTTCGTGTTTGCAGCCCAGATGATCAACTTTCCGGTAGCTGGTGGCACTAGCGGCCACTTGTTGGGAGGGGCGCTCGCTTCCGTCGTTTTGGGGAGCCCTTGGGCGGCAACTTTAGCGATGAGCACAGTTTTTATAATTCAAAGCGTCTTGTTTGCCGACGGGGGCATCACCGCCTTGGGAGCTAATATTTTTAACATGGGGCTAGTTGGCATTTGGGTGGGCTGGTGGCTGTTGCAGCCATTGCAGCAACTTTTGGGAGGTTCTAGAAATCGTTTGCCCCTAGCTGCGGGTATTGCCGCTGGCCTCAGCGTCGTGGCTGCTTCGATTAGTGTGGCGATCCAATTGGCAATTTCTGGTACTGTAGGGCTCAATATCGCATTGCCAGCAATGGTAGGGGTACATATTTTAATTGGGATTGGCGAAGGGGTAATTACAGGCGGCGTGTTAACTTATCTCGTCAAAGTGCGGCCGGATTTACTGCCGGGAGAACAGCCACAATTGCAGAAATGGATAGTGCCAGTAATCGGAGTTTTATTAATTTCCGGGGTGCTTTCACTATTTGCTTCAAGTTGGCCTGACGGGTTAGAAGCGGTAGCCGAAAAATACGGCTTTAAAGATAAAGAAGCTGTGGCGATCGAAAATCCCACTCCTTTAGCAGATTACACAGTTAAAGGATTAGAAGAACAGCCTATTGGTACTAGCATTGCTGGACTTTTAGGGTCTGCCTTCAGCTTCGGCGCGGCTTTTGGGATTGCTCAGTTGGTGGTAAAACCTAAAGATGTCTAAACTCTCCATACCTTTTCGATTGCGAGTGTCTCTCACAATTGTGATTGGCATGGGTTTTCTGAAGACAGGCGCTTGGCTGTGGCTGGGAATTTATGGGGCGATCGCACTTTTTTGGTCGTTTTGGCTCAGGGCTCCGGTGCGAACCCTAGCGCAACTGTTGGGAGCAGAATTGATTTTTCTGTCCTTATTAGTGCTGCCCCAAGGTTGGGAACGCGCCAGTTTTTTGTTGCTGCGTTCCCTAATTTGCCTGCTAATTATGAACAGTTTTCTGCTAACTTTGCCACCCCACAGTTTCGGAATCGCCCTCAAAGGATTACCCCTACCAGCAGGTTTGCAAGAAATTGTACTTTTAACAGGACAATACTTAGAAATCCTGCTGTCCGAAGTCAACCGCATGAAAATATCAGCCCAACTCCGGGGCTTGTCGGGTACCGGAGGATGGCTGCGCTACGCCAGTGCTTCCATGATCGGAGCGCTTTATTTGCGAAGTCTCGATCGGGCAGAAAGAGTACACGCAGCAATGCTAATTCGCGGGTATCAAGGAGCTGTACCTGCCGAATCAAAATCAACACCAAAAGAGCGACTCTGGCTGACAGTAGCAATTGTAATGGCAGCCGGATTAACAATAGCTTCTTATGGTAAGTGGTAATTTAGAAGGGGCAATTGGTAATTGGTAATTGATTAATTCATTCCTCTACCTTTTGCCTTCTCCCTTCCCCTCTCTGCGCCCTCTGTGCTCTCTGCGGTTACATACTCTTAATCCTAAAATCGAGGCAAATAAAACTTGAGTAGACTAAAATCTGTGCCAACAATCGAAGTAGAAAACTTAGTATTTGGCTATCCCGATCAAAAGCCAATATTGCGGGGAATTTCTTTTAGTTTGCAACCAGGAGAAAGAGTGGCTCTACTCGGCCTGACAGGTGCTGGTAAAAGCACTTTACTCGAAAACTTGATCGGATTAAAAATCCCTCAAGCGGGCGAGATTAGAGTGCAGGGAAAAAAGTTGGAAGAGGCGACGTTATCGCAGGCGCGCAGGCAGATTGGATTTTGCTTTCAAGATGCTAACGACCAGCTATTTATGCCGACTATTTTAGAGGATGTCATGTTCGGGCCTCGCAATTACGGAGTGCCGCCGGGAGTGGCGCGCGATCGAGCTTTAGCCCTATTAGACGAATTTGGTTTAGTAGAATTTGCCAACCGTTCGGCCCACGAACTTTCGGGAGGTCAAAGAAGATTAGCAGCCTTGGCAGCAATTTTAGCATTAGAGCCGGCAATTTTAATCTTAGATGAGCCGACGAACGGACTCGATCCCTCGTGGCGGCGTCATTTGGCGTCTGTTTTGTCCCAATTGCCGATCGAGGTAATTTTGATTGCTTCTCACAATTTGAATTGGATCGGTAAAACGACTCAAAGGGCGTTAGTTTTGGCGGATGGTGAGATAAAAATTGACAGAAAAACCCAAGATTTGCTGGCAGACAAATCAACTCTCGAATATTACAATTTGCCACCAGATTGGTAATTAACTATTGGTCATGAGTCATTACATAAAGCAGTGATAACCAACCACAAGCGATGGCAACGATTGGGTGGAATTACAGGCAATATATATCTGTAATTACAGGTCGAATTTGCGGACGGCTTCATTGTACAAATGAATAGCTAAATCGCGTATAATTTGTTCATTTTGAAAATCACTTCCTAACTTCTGTTTGGCAATTTGAACACATTTTCTCATCAAGTCTGACGAACTTTCGATGTGAAGTGCGATCGCCCTTTGCTTTTCTTCAAAGCCGACCTCGATTTCCGCCAGCCTTTTGACCGATTGACAATTCGCCGATTGCTCTAAATTTGCCGCCATTTTTTCCTGCTTTCTCCTTTGGACTTCCTCGGAAAAACCCGCAGCGATGAGCCCCGCAGGTAACGCAAAAATTCCAATTCCCAAAAATGCTAATATTGCTCCTAACAATTTTCCTAAAGGAGTGATTGGATAAATATCACCGTAACCGACAGTAGTTAATGTCACAACTCCCCACCACATTGCATCGGGGATGCTCGCAAAAGTTTCGGGATGCGCCTCGTTTTCAACAAAATACATGACGCTAGAGGCAAATATTAAGAGAATAAAAACTGCAAATGCAGTGGCAATTAACTCTTCTTTTTTAGCGTACAATACTGCTCCCAGAGTTCTGAGCGATTCTGAATAGCGACTCATTTTTAGCAAGCGCAACAGGCGCAAAACACGAATTAAGTTAACGAAGTTAAAACTAGGAAATAACAGCAAGAAGTAAAAAGGTAAGATTGAAATTAAATCAATCAAGCTTAGCGGTGTAAGAGCATATCTCAATCTTCCCCAAAGCGGGTGGCTGTATTTGCGATCGACTGTAGAAACCCATAGCCTCAAAATATATTCTATTGTAAATACTAAGGAGGAAACAATTTCGATGTTTGCCAAAAGCGATGTGTGTTCTGGCGACAAGGTGGGGGAAGTAGAAGCAATAAAAGCTGCGACGTTAATCAGAATCAAACAAGTTATGAAAACATCATCTGCTAAACTGTATAAATTGCTTGACTCTGAGGTTTCTAAGATTTCATAAATTATAGTTTTGATTTTTTTAGGCATTGGAGTTTGTCCTAAGAATTTAGCAATTAACGCTCGCGCTTCACTACAGTATAAGCAATGAAATTCCCAAAATTAAGCAGGAGTTGCCCTCAAGCTAAAAAATTGTGTTCTTCAGAGAGGCTCTTGTTACGAAATTCAATATTTTTCATGGAAAGTGGGTTGTTTGGGGCAACGGTATTCTAGTAAAATTTAGAGTTGATCTGGAAAAAATTTCCAACTATTACTGGGTTTGCAGGCAAAAATCATGAAGGTAGCCGTATTCAGCACCAAATCCTACGATCGCACATTTCTGGAAGCAGCGAATGTCGGCGGCAAACACGATTTAGTTTTTTTTGAACCGCGTCTGAACCTGGAAACCAGCGTTTTGGCTGCTGGATTTCCGGCCGTTTGCGCGTTCGTGAACGACTCCTTGGACGCGAAAACGCTGCTTAGCATTGCCGAAAAAGGCGTCCGCTTGCTGGCCCTGAGATCCGCCGGATTTAATCACGTCGATTTAGCAGCAGCGAAGGATTTAAATCTAACTCTGCTGCGAGTTCCGGCTTATTCTCCCTACGCAGTGGCCGAACACGCAGTCGCTCTGATTTTGTCCCTCAACCGCAAAATCCACCGGGCCTACAACCGCGTCCGCGAAGGCAATTTCGCCCTAGACGGCTTGTTGGGTTTTGACCTTCATGGCAAAACGGTGGGAATCGTCGGAACAGGCAGAATTGGCGCAATTACTGCCCAAATTTTGCACGGATTCGGGTGTCGCCTGTTGGGATACGATGTTTACCAAAACCCAGATTGCCTCGCCCTAGGCATGGAATACGTCGCACTCCCGGAACTGTTCGCCACCTCTGATATTGTCAGCCTGCACTGTCCGCTGATACCGGAAACTTACCATTTAATCGGTGCAGAGGCGATCGAGCAAATGAAACCAGGGATGATGCTGATCAATACCAGCCGCGGTCAGTTGATTGACACTAAAGCTGTCACCAAAGCACTGAAGTCTGGTATAATTGGCTACCTAGGCTTAGATGTTTACGAACAAGAGACGGATCTGTTTTTTGAGGATTTGTCAAATCACGTTATTCAAGACGACGTTTTTCAGCGCTTGCTGACTTTCCCCAACGTCCTGATTACCGGACACCAAGCTTTTTTCACCGAGGAAGCTTTGAAAAATATCGCCGAAACCACGATCGGCAATATCACCGACTTTGAACAAGGACGCCCTTGCCCGAATCAAATCGACCTCTCTCAAGTGAAAAAATGAGTCAAAAGACCGATTTGGCAGCGAAGGCAATTGTTTAAAATCAAGTCATATCATTATTTTTGCTTGCAATTTGTGAAACTCTGCCTTAGTCTCATCAATTAGTCCCTGCAGCGCGGATGCTGTGCTAATTGCCGGAGAATTCTACTGGCAGCAATTCACAGCCTGCAATTTTACCTGACAACGGAGTAAGTATCCAATGACACAAGCTAACTTTTCGGACGAGACACAAACAATCACTGAAGTGGTGACAGTAGATCTGGTGGAGGACAAACCGGGGGTCATGACTACAGTGACAACCACAGAAACAACGGCCGGCCAGTTCCAAGATATTAAAGACCAAGTTATTACAATTTTGTCGGAACTTCCAGCCTATCTCTCTAATTTTTTTGCTGACTACCAAAAGCCCCTCATCACAGTTGGTTTAATCCTGGCAGGCGGTATTAGTATTAAGGTAATGCTGGGAGTTTTAGGTGCTCTTAATGATGTCCCTTTGGTAGCTCCAATTTTTGAGTTGATTGGCATGGGATATACGGGTTGGTTTGTTTACCGCTATCTGCTCAAGGCTTCTAATCGCCAAGAGTTGTTAACGGAAATTGATTCTTTAAAAGAACAAGTTGTAGGTAAAGATTCTTAAAGGGGTGTTGAAGGAAGAGGGAAGAAGGAAGTTCGGCAACGGATGTAACGGATGTCAGGAAGAAGGAAGAAAGAGGATTTTTCCCACTCTCCTCTTTCCTAATCTCCCACTCCTCCCTCTCCCCCTCTCCCACTCTCCCAATCTCAATTTGGATGGCAAACTTGTTGCAAAGTGGCGGTAAAGTCGGGGTAGGAAATGGCAGCAGCTTCTGCCCGGTGAATGTTAGTAATACCTGTGGCGTTGAGGGCTGCGATCGCCAAACTCATGGCGATTCTGTGGTCGGTGTAGCTGTCAACATCCGCGCCCGTCAAAGGAGTTCCCCCGGTAATTTCTAAACCGTCAGGTAACTCGGAAATTTGGGCTCCCATGCGGTTGAGTTCGGCAGCAGTCACCGCCAGCCGATCGCTCTCTTTGACTCGCAACTCGGCCGCATCTCGAATTATTGTAGTACCGGAGGCAAAGATCGCCGCTACTGCCAAAATCGGGATTTCGTCAATCAGTCGGGGAATTAAGTCGCCTGCAATGGTGCATCCCCGCAATTGGCCGGAACTACGAACCAAAATATCCGCTACAGGTTCCCCAGCCGCCTCTCGCTGATTTTGCAGTTCAATATCGGCGCCCATCATCTCCAAAGCTTCCAAAATGCCTGTACGAGTTGGGTTGACGCCGACATTTTCGACTACGAGCTCGGAACCTGGGACGATCGCCCCAGCAACTAGCCAAAAAGCCGCCGAACTAATATCCCCCGGTACAATCACATTCTGCCCTTGCAGTTGTGTCGGCCCAGTGACTGTCACGCTACAAGTTTCTGGATCGACGCTCAATTGGGCTCCAAACGCTCGCAGCATCCGTTCGCTGTGATCCCGCGACAGAGCGGGTTCTGTGACTGTAGTTTCTCCCTCCGCCATCAAACCGGCGAGCAAAATGCAAGATTTAACTTGAGCCGAGGCGATCGGAGAATGGTAGTGAATCGGTTTTAACTGCTGTCCCAGTATCCCTAAAGGAGCTAAAGAATTACTTTTTCGCCCCCAAATTTGCGCTCCCATTTGTTGTAGCGGTTTAATGACGCGCGACATGGGGCGCGATCGCAGAGAACTGTCACCCGTTACCGCATAAAAACGCCCCGGATGAGAGGCTAAAATTCCCAACATCAGCCGCATCGTCGTGCCGGAATTACCCGCATCCAAGACTTCCACAGGCTCCTCTAACTCGCCAATTCCGACGCCCGTGACTGTCACCCGTTCCGCATTGAGTTCCGAAACTTTGGCTCCCAGGAGCGAGAAACATTTAGCCGTGCTGCGGGGGTCTTCTCCTAGGAGTAGTCCCTCAATTGTCGTTTCACCTTGGGCGATCGCACCCAACATCAAAGCTCGGTGAGAAATCGACTTATCGCCCGGAACTCGAATCCTCCCCACCAGCGACAAGCCCGATGCCGGTTTTTGAATGCTTAAAGTTTGGCTTTTGTCAAGAAGCGTAGTAGTTATAATGTCAGCTTGCATTGAGATAAACTAGGATTGGATGGCGTTAGCTATCCTACCTTTTTCTCAGTCCTAAGTCAGTCGTCTTTTGTACGGGCTGAGGGTTTTTTCCCAATGTGTCCGGTTAACTTAAAGGCTGATTAAACTCGCCCGGAGACTCCGCTGTCAGTTGTCGGCGACACGGGAGTGCGGACGCAACGGCACGGATTTCACATTAATTTCACAAATATTATCCGTGTATCTGCTTAGATTTCATCTCCAGCTCTGAGTTATCGACCAGATGATTGAATTGTGACTAAACAATTTTAGATTTTCGATTGCGAGTTGTAGATTTTTCATTTTGTTAAGCAAAAGCTCCGGAATTTGGAACCCAGCCAATCTAAAATCTAAAGTCTAAAATCTCAAATCTCAAACTGCCCGATCCACCACAACTCCTAAACTTTTATTTATGCTGACCCATCACCGCAAGCCTGTAAGTTTATCGCTCGTCTCCACAGATTTACCTTTGTGGTCAGTCGTTGAAACCGCTGCTACGCTTTATCAAAAAGACCGCGAGCGCTTTCACTTGTTGTTGCACGAACCAGCAATAATCGATCGCGAATTTTCCGACGGTTCCAACGAATCTGCCGAGCCAGTTACAATCTTACCCCCAACTACAAAACCCCGGTTGCTCTGGCTAGAAGTTTCGCCCTATCGAGTCATTATGACGATGCAAGGAAACGGCAAATACAGTTACCGCCACTGCTGGGAACGAGGAATGTACGGCCTGAGCCGTTATTGGCTTCAGGGCGAATCGCTGGCGACTCCCGAACAGTTGCGACTCCGCAACTTCACTCGCAACTTGACCCTGACAGGAAAGCCGGAACCGGATCACTTGCAGTTAGAATACGAGTTGTGGTCGGAGAAAGTGCAACTCGGTCGCTATATTTTGAATCTAGAAATTCATCACTAAATTGGGTAATTGCAAAGGGGTAGATAGTAGGTGAAGGCGACGCATTCCTCAAATTCCTTCACCCCCCGTGGGTTGTTGGGGTTCGCGTGGCAATCTCAAAATACAAAACTCTTAGCCTTTAGCGATCGCCCTTACAATAATTAATCAGTTTGCTAGTCAAAGCGTCTTGATTTGCGGCTGCTTGATTCGCCTGTTGGCCGGCTCTAATAATATCTGCTTGAGCTGTTTGGATTTGCTCTCGACCTTCTATACTTGTAGAAGCGAGATTTCCAGCCTGAAGGCTTTTGCTTATGTCGCCGAGTGCTTGACTAATTTCCTGGAAGGATTTAACCGATGGCTCCTGAATTTCTTTGAGGGTTGGATCTGTTATTCGCAGAGCTTGAAGTTCATTCGCTATTAGGTTCAAATTTTTAGCTAAATTGTCGGTCGTTGCAGCATCGTTGCTGTCTTTATCAACATCAATGAGAGCGTTGCCTTTGTTGACAATTTCAGTAAATTTAGTACACTGGACAGTTCGACTCTCGCTGCAACTAATCGTCAGCGTACAGCAAGCAACAACTATCAGCAGGATGGCAATCTGTTTGCGAAAAAAGTACATGAACCCTCGGTTGCAAAAAAAGTAGATTCTGGGATTTTGTCGTAGAGTGCGTCACTCGATTTTCGATTTTCGATTTTCGATTTACTTGCGACATTGAATCAAAGGAGCTGGAACTTTGGTCTAAAATTAGGGATTGTCCACAAGGCGAGTGTACGCGGCACAGTATCCGTTTTTGGGTGTGTCAGCGGGCCGATCGATATATCGACTGTCGAACAACTTTCGCGGCATTCAAACACGCTCTACTAAGCTAAACTACGTACCTGTTTAGGAACTATGGTCAAAAACAGCAATAACCTAAAGAAGGGAAGCATTTGGGGATATCTTACCCTGCTTTTGCCTATTTCCTTGACGGCGGTTGCCAGTTTCGAGTCGGGAAGGATGTTTTGGGCGATCGCCACCACAGCGGGCGTTGCTTGGGCTTACAAGCTCTATCAGCAGCAGCAAAAAAATAAACTCGCTCATTTAGACTCGGTTTTCTATAAGTTGATCAAGGAAAATCAAGGGCGAGTTACGGCTTTGGATTTGGCGATGAATGCAAAACTGCCCGGAGAAAAGGTTCAAGAGTATCTCGACGAACGAGCCTCTGAGTTTGCCGCAGATTTTGAAGTGACGGAACAAGGCGGAATTTTGTATTATTTTCAAATAGCTCCAACTGTCAATCAAAGCGAAACAGCTAATGCGGCAATAGCTGTTCAAGAGCCTCCCACAAATCGGGAAAAAACACAAGAGAAAAAACCAAATTTATTCCCCATTGCTCAAACCAAGACTCCTCAAAAGCCCAAAATCTCTTTTACCCAGACGGAACTATCCCGCAGGTTCAAAGTTCACGCAAGTACGATCGGCAAGTGGAAACTTAAGCCGGAGTTTGCTCAGTGGAGCCGCGAAAAAGACCCGGAGAATATCGCCTGGGAATATTCTACAGAAAACAAGCGATTTTATCCCAAAGATTGACGTATTGACTAATTGACTGATTTGGGTTATCTTCAGTGAAAGTTGAAGTTTTTTTGAAATTAAAGGCAAAGCAAATGCAGCAGCACCAGAACCGAGAACAGCTCCCGCTAGATCGGATATTTCTGGGAAATTGTCTGGAACTTCTGAGCAGCTTGCCAGATGAATGCGTTGATTTAGTAGTATCCTCTCCTCCCTACAATTTGGGCAAGGAATACGAAACCAAGCAAGCTCTCAATATTTATTTAGAAGAACAGAGAATTGTGCTCCAAGAGTGCAGCCGAATTCTCAAAAAATCAGGTTCGCTGTTCTGGCAAGTCGGTGCTTTCTCCGATCGGGGTACGCTAATTCCGCTCGATATTCGCTTCTTTCCAATTCTAGAATCCTGCGGGTTAATTCCTCGGAATCGAATTATCTGGGGGAGACAGCACGGTTTGCACGGCAGAAAGAAATTCTCATGCCGCCACGAGACAATTCTTTGGTTTACTAAATCCGATGAATATATATTTAACTTAGACGATATTAGAGTACCGCAAAAGTATCAAAATAAAAAACATTACCGGGGATCTCGCAAAGGCGAACTTTCATGCAATCCTGACGGGAAAAACCCAGGCGACATTTGGATGTTCCGCAACGTCAAACACAACCACGAAGAACAAACTATACATCCCTGTCAATTTCCCGAAGACTTAATAGCTAGAATTGTCTTGACTACAACGGTGAAAGGTAATGTTGTTATCGATCCTTATATGGGTTCGGGTACGGCGGCCGTTGTAGCTAAAAACTGCGATCGGCATTTTATCGGTGCAGAATTGGATCTAAAATATTATCAAGTTGCGCTGCGTCGTTTAAGCGGGGAACCGGACGAGCGCGGCTATTTCCCCAACTTAAAAACTCTGCGGGACTATGTAGAAAAAACCGGACAGCCAATAGAAGGATTTCGGTTTGACGTACAAGTAGGTAAAAAACCAACTGAACGCAGCAAAGCAAAAATATATCCCGAAGAGTATCACTTAGAAGAAATGGAGAAACGCTTGCTCTATGAGGAAGCTGCTTTTGCTGCGGATATTCGGGGAAAAGCTCCACCAGTAGACCTCAAGCTAAATGGCAACGGTAAGAAAACGCTGAATTCTACTAAAATTGGAGAGCAATTAGAACTTGAGCTGTGGAGCTAGTATATCGTTTTTCACATAATCCGAATAGAACTGGGACTGCGGCGCGAGCGCCCGGAAATTATTTGACATTCACACTCTTGCTGAGTTACTATTGTCCTTGATCTTGGAGCGCTGTAATCAGTCAATATTGCAGGTACAGTTGTATTCATTTGCTTGAATAAACCAACTATTCTGAGCGGCATCTTAAATAGATAGGCAGATAATACTGTTAACTGGTTCACAGTTGGCTCGTAGTAAAGGGTGCTATTAGCAGCAGGAATAATTTGTGATTTTGTAACTATAATAACAACCCTAATGGGCTGTCCTGTGAGAGGCGTATTAGTGTTGAAAAACACTTGCGATCGCACGGTATTGTTTAATAGAAATGAATAGTGAGACAACTGAACTTCTACAATCGCACCATTCGAGCCCAAGTCAACCTCTTTTCCCAAAACTCGATACATTTTGGGAATCTTGATTCCGGCTTGCCATCCAAGTTTGACCAACTCTGTTTTGATGTATTCATTTGTTGCTACAGGATCGAAAACTGCATTGCCCAGAAATCCAGCTTGACCTGAAGCTTTTATGTGCAGTGGCATAGCAGCAAGTACGCTGCTGATTTGGTTCCATTCCGCGCTACAGTAGTTACTGATGACAGTGTTTGCTTCATTGAAATCCGTAAATTCAATTAAAATAGCATAGCCTCCTTTTTCCTATGTCCAAAACAACCTTGCGAGTAGTCGCCCGCCTCGCAGCCTTTCCCGACAAAGTAGCAGAACTTAAATCTCTGCTGCTGAGCATTATAGAACCAACTCGTAAAGAAAAAGGGTGCATCAAATACGAACTCCTGCAAAATCAAGCCGATCCCACAGATTTTACCTATGTTGAAGAGTGGGAAAGTGCTGATTTGCTCGAACTACATCTCGGTTCAACTCACATTCAAGACGCCGTACAGAAATTAGACGGTTTGGCCGTTGGGCCTCCAGATATCCGCCGCTATGAATTGCTAGCTTAATCGGGTTTTTATAGCAATTTGATTAATGTGTGTGAAATAGCTTCTATTCCCCCAAAGTTTGCGGCGAACCCTACCTACATATATAGGTTCTGCGTAAGTCCAATTCTACTCACATCTTGCCCTATTCTCGCTGAACAGGCTTTTCGGCCTGTTCCACAAAGAGTAGATTTTCTCGCTGAACAGGCCGAAAAGCCTGTTCAAAAAAGGATTATTGACAATGGTGCAAAATCTTAGATTCTACTAACTTCGGAAAAATTTATGACATTAGCAACAATAAAACAGTTATTTATTTATCCAATTAAAGGGCTGACACCGCAAGAAATGTCGGAGTTTGCTTTAACAGCAGGACACGGAATTAAGGGCGATCGAGCTTTTGCCTTAATGTTTGCAGATAATCTGGAAGCTGCAAAAAAGCCCGCAGATAATGTGCCTTGGATGAGCAAAAAAAATTTTGCGGTTCAAAACGATTGGCCTCTGTTAGCAGCTTTAGAATGTGATTATCAACCGGAAACTGCCGTTTTAACAGTCAAGCGTCAAGGAGTTGCAGTGTTATCCGCAGAAACAAACACAGCAGCGGGGCGCGATCGCATCGGCAGTTTTTTCACAGAATATTTGGCAGCAATTGAACCCACAAAAGAAGCGAGACACCCGCAGTTTGCACCTTTGCAATTAGTCGGCGACACCAGCGGCGAAACTCGTTATCCCGATCGAGAACCCGTACACATTTCTTTACTCAGTCAAGCCACATTAGACCAATTAACAGAAATTGCTGTTCAAAACATTGACGTGGGCCGATTTCGCCCGAACATTGTGCTAGAAGGTATGGCAGCTTGGTCAGAATTTGAGTTGATCGGAAAACAGTTTCAATTAGGAACAGCGCGTATAGAAGTTACAGCACGAATCGGCCGCTGTGTCAATATAGAAGTGAATCCAGAAACGGGCGATCGGGATATTTCCCTACTCAGTTTACTCCAAAAGGAATTCGGTCACGCACAAACTGGAGTTTTAGCCAAAATTATCAACAGCGGCACAGTTAAAATCGGCGATGTTTTGACTGCTGTAAAATAGTAGGACTTACGGGCGGGCTCTTCGGCCCAACCCCTACTCCCCACAAGAAAACTCATTATTTGTGGAACAGGCATCTTGCCTGTTCATGAGAATATCTTGGCTGTTCCTGAGAATGGTGCAAGATGTGAGATGCACCTCTCAAGGATTGCAGCTTACCTGAATATCTTAACTCATCCTGCTTGCGGCACCCTCACCTTATTACCAATCAAATTCAGAAAACTCGCTCCAAAATGTTGAATCTCCAAAAAATTAGCATAGGAAGGAGTTGACTTGTAAACTCTAAAAGTCCGCATAATTCCTAAAGTCGCCGCACTTTCCAGGGGGCCGATAAAGCTAGTATCTCTATCCAAAAAATGAGACTGCTTAGCCCAGTGTGCCATCTGTTCTGCATTCAAAAAGTAGCAGCCGGAATGAGGATTCAACGCTCGCTCAAAAGCGACTGTTTGTTCCATGATTTTTCCCTTTAACTGCCGCTGCTCCTCCACATTTTGAAACTTAGCAGTAGCTGTTGCTGCTAAATCACCATCAATATATGCTTTAAAAACCGCGCCTTGAGGCGCTATTTCATAGCGATTAGGTTGCAGCAAATTCCCATTTCCTCCGTGATGCGTAAACCACTTTAATTTACTAAAAAACCACGGGTCATGCAGAACTAAATCATCTTCCAAATAACAGAAATAATCGTATTTGTTAAGACAGGCTCGCAAAACTGCTTGACACTCAAACCCCAACAGCAGCGGTTCGCATTTGGTAGCGTGGTGCATAAAACATCTGGGCTGCACTGGCAGTTGAGGCAACAGATGATAACCTTGAGTAGTGCAAACAACAATGTCAATTTCGTGCTGTTGAGATTGATTTGCTGGGATAGTTGCACATTCGCTAATGTCAATCATGGACTGAGATTTGCCGTACAAAGCTTGCAGCGATGTCACGCAAGCTGTTAAAGCGTTTAGTCGTGGTTGCGGATCATTTCGCTGGGAAGCGTGTTTTCCGTCGCCGCTGGGATTGTAAAAGTGAGCAATAGTGAATAGAATTCGCATTGGTGTGGAGTAACAATTAGAAATTAAACAATAAAACAGAACGATCGCACAATAGCCTATAAATCTTACCGCACTTAGTCACCAAATAACTCCGGCAGGCGATCGCGCAACTCAGCATTTAAACGCGGCAACTCGTCCCGCATCTGTAAGTACCAATCTCGGCGCTGTCGGTAGTGCCCGCACAGCAAGCGGTTGTCGCGCACCCATTCGTAAGCATTCGCGGCTATTTTCCTGCGCCGAGAAGTGTCAGATATCAGCGAATTTAGTTTGGTTTCAAACTCTTTTTCATATCTATAAATCAATCCCGTTTCACCTTCGACAATAGAATGTTCGTACACAGTGGGACTTGCCAGCACCGCTACTCCCCGCGCTGCACATTCAATAAATTTTAAGTCAGATTTCGTTTCATTAACCGGGTTGGAAACAAGCGGTAGCAAAGCTATATCGCAACTGTACATAATTTCTTGATACCGTTCGTAACTGCAAAAGGGTTCAAATTCTTTTTGCTGTATTTCCAAGGATTCAAAAAATCGGCGGTCATGGATTACTTTAACTCGAATCCGGTGCTTGTGTGCGACTAAAACTCGATTGAGCGCTGCCATAATCGGCTGCCAATCTTTTTCGCGGTTGAGCGCACCAAAAAAAATTGTGACTGTATCTTCTGCCGGATAAATTCGCGGCGGAGGTAGATAGGCTAATTGATTGGGAAATACGGCAACATTGGGATTGTATTGGCGCAAAATTTTTGCTAGCGGTTCTGTCGAAGTTTGAACGCAGTGACAGCCGCGATAGCTGAGGTAATTATTGTCGGCGTATTCGCGGCGACGGATGGGATTGTCGTCAATTTCAGCTACTATTAAATAGCCTTGTTGCAGGAGTTCTTTGATTTGGGGAATGTACGCGGGATATTGCATGATTGTCCGCTGCCAGATGAAGACTTTTTCTTCTTCCGGCAGCGGCGGAATTAACTCGGCTTTTTTCACGCCGGATACGGCGCGGACACCGGGAATTGTAGCGCTAAATTTGTCCGGTTCCAAAACTCGCACACGATCGCACCCTGTAGGAGCCATAATGATAGTCTGAATCAGCAGTCTGCGCGCAGGTACGGCCGATTTGGTCGATCGCACGATATAATGTTCAGCACCGGTTTCCGTAGCAAAACTGCTCGATGTTAGCTCTAAAGCCTGTACCATTGGATGCAGCAATTGCTGAAACTGGACAAAATTTTCGGTTTTGTGTCCCTTCCCTTGAAATTCATAAACCTGCAATCCGGCTTGAGCAAATAGTGATTTAATACTTTCTAGGGTAAACCAGTGCTGCATCTTGTTGTCGGGATTCTCCCACTGTCCCCGCAACAGATTGACAATTCGCCGCCAGTATTGAACATTAGGGATTCTAGCGAGAATTTGCCCCTCTGGATTCAGCAAAGAATTGTACTGCTTGAGAATATCCCAAGGATTTTTAAAGTAGGGTAGCAAGTCGCCAAAAACCAAACAATCTACGGTTCCTGGGGCGATGTCAAGACTTTCGAGGGCAATTTCTTCAATATCGGCTACCGTCACCCAGTTTAGCCGATCGACCGCTATTTTAGCTTTTTCTCGATCGCATTCAATGCCAATATACTGACAATGGGGATTGATCAGCTTGTACTGTTCGCCCGTCGAGCCCATACCGCAGCCAATTTCAACAATGACTTTAGCATCCGGCGGTAGCAGCTTCAATAAGTCGTGGTTGACGCGATCGATCACTTTCTCTAAAATTCCTGATTAGTTGATCGTAAAATAAAACAGAGCCACCCATGCCGACAGACAACCAGCCGAAGGTTAGCATTGCGATGCCAGTATACAATGGCGATCGGCACATTTGTCAAGCACCCTATTTTCTGTTGCCAACCCTTTCTATTCCCTCTCTTCTCTTCCTCTGCGTTCTCTGCGCCCTCTGCGGTTCATTTAATCTTATTCACCCATCATACAAGCATTCCTATATCTTAGCAAAAATTGAGCAAAATTATAATTCATTCTCAACCCCTACCCTCATTCAGCGCGATAGAAAAACTCAATTAATTCGGCTTTTTCCCAAAAAAAATTAACCCAACAATTTGCTAAATACATTAGAAACTATGAACCCTAATCTAGGAATGAACATCGCCGGCTACATCAGCGGCGAATTTGGCATAGGAGAAGGTGTCCGAGCCAACATCAGAGCCGCAGAAGCAGCCAACATTCCCTTCATTATCAACAATTTTACCCGCAGTCCCCACCGCAAACAAGACACCACCTATCAAAACTTTAGCCAAGACAATCCCCATCCCGTAAACTTAATTCAAGTCAACGCCGATGAAGTTGCAACCTTTATCAAAGATAGAGGTTCCAGCTATTTTGAAAACAAATACAATATCGGATTTTGGGCCTGGGAACTTCCCGAATTTCCCCCAGAATGGCAGCCAGCATTTAATAACTTTCACGAAATATGGACTTACAGCAACTATTGCGCCGAGGCAATTTCCGCAGTCTCGCCAATTCCCGTCATCAAAATCATGCCCAGTATTGCTCTCCCCGCACCTTCCCTGAACAGAGAAGCACTGAATTTACCTAAAGATAAATTTATTTTCTTGTTTGTATTCGACTTTTCCAGCCGCATCGAGCGCAAAAATAGTTTAGCGACAATTCAAGCATTTAAGCAAGCTTTTGGCGAAGATAACAGCGTATTATTGGTCATCAAATCTTCTAATTCAACCCAACATTTAGAACAGCAAAAGTTATTAAAGTCTGCTATCGCCAATTGTTCAAATATCAAACATCTAGACGGGTATTTGTCCAAAAATAAACTAAACGGTTTGCTGTACAATTGCGACTGTTATGTATCCCTGCACCGCTGCGAAGGATTTGGCTTAACAATGGCTGAAGCCATGTTTTACGGCAAACCCGTAATTGCCACCGGCTATTCATCAAATACAGAATTTATGAATGTCGGCAACAGCTATTTAGTCAAGTATAAGTTAATCCCAATTGAGCAAGATTGCGGGCCTTACAAAAAAGGCAATGTTTGGGCCCAAGCGGATGTCGAACACGCTGCGGATTTAATGCGGTACGTCTTCAACAATTACCGGGAAGCTCAACAAATTGGAGCGATAGCCGCTGAGGAAATTAAGACTTTACTCAACCCCCAAGTTACAGGGAATAAAATTAGAAAACGTCTCGAATATATTGCCGAGATTACCGATAACTTTCAAAGCATACCTCTGTTAGGAACAGCCAAAGCGAAGTCTGCCAAAATTAGGGCTAACTTGCCGCCATCACAGCAACAAAGTCAAGCAAAAGGAGAACTGCCAAACGAGCAGCCGAAGGTTAGCATTTGCATTCCGACATACAACGGAGAAGCATTTATTGGGGAAGCAATTCAAAGTGCTTTGGCCCAAACCTACGCTAACATAGAACTGATTATATCCGACGACGGCTCCACAGACCGCACAATTGCGATCGCCCAATCATTCCAATCACAAACCTCAGTCGATTTCCGCATCATACTGCACCGCAACTACGGTTTATCACAAAACTGGAATTTTTGCATCTCTCAAGCAACAGGTCAATATATTAAATTTTTATTTCAAGACGACTTGCTCGCACCAGAATGTATTGAGAAAATGGTCGCACTCGCCCAACAAAACTCAGAAATAGGTATGGTTTTCTCCCCGCGCGGCATCACCATCGCTGACAATGAATCTAACCCGATTTTGCGCGGAGCTTCCCAATCAATTAAAGATTTGCACAAAAGCTGGTCGAATTTAAAATCTATTCAGCCAGGAAAAGAATTACTCGCAGATACTAAATGCTTGAACAACCCGATAAACAAAATTGGCGAACCGAGTACCGTCTTAATTGCCGCGCGAGTCTTTGAAGAAATAGGATTATTTGATTCGGGATTATCTCAGTATGTAGACTTAGATATGTGGTGGCGAATCATGGGCAACTATCATATCGGATTTGTAGACGAAAAACTGTCCTCACTGCGGATTCATCCCGAACAACAAACTTGGAAAAACTTCGCCGCTGGGGAAAATCATAAGGATGTAGTAAGATTTTATAAAAAACTACTAAATAGTCCTGATTACAGTTTCCTGGATCAACAAATCAAACAGACAATCCGCCATAAGTTGGCATTGAGAACCCAGCCGAGTTTATCAGAATTATCACCACTGCTCGATCAATACAATAAATTCCCCTCAAAACAGCCTCTTCTCGCGCTGCGCCCCTACCGCCAACAGCTAGCTGAGTATTGGCTGAATTTGCCAGCGGAAAAATTAGAAATTGCTTACTCGAAAGACATGGGGAAGGCTCATAAATTGCTACTAGATAGCGCCCTAAAAAATGAAACTTTAACTGAGTCAGAACAACGTTTTGTCCAGCAGTTATCCTCGAAACTTGCTGAAGGAGGGGAAATTGCCGAGAAGATGCAATATCTCCTCGCAGCGATGCTGTACCGCGACGCTTATCAGTTGCCGATTGAGTATAAAAATGCAGCGATTCCCCAGTGGTTTTTTGACGATTTTCTGAAATTCCTATTTCAGTCACCGAATTATTTTCAAAGGAGAGGTGGAATTGTCAAGAACGGGCAAGATGCCCGTTCCACACAAGATGAATTTTCTGGTGGAACAGGCATCTTGCCTGTTGGTTCCACAACAGATGAATTTTCTGGTGGAACAGGCATCTTGCCTGTTGGTTCCACAACAGATGAATTTTCTGGTGGAACAGGCATCTTGCCTGTTGGTTCCACA
>NZ_JAUBVD010000006.1:134989-162102 GCF_036705675.1 Microcoleus sp. AT8-A3 | reverse complement strand
AGATGAATTTTCTGGTGGAACAGGCATCTTGCCTGTTGGTTCCACACAAGATGAATTTGCTGGTGGAACAGGCATCTTGCCTGTTGGTTCCACACAAGATGAATTTTCTGGTGGAACAGGCATCTTGCCTGTTGGTTCCACACAAGATGAATTTGCTGGTGGAACAGGCATCTTGCCTGTTCCTAAACAAGTAATTGAGAAGGGTGCAAGATATCAGTTTCAACCCAAGTCGGAAGTAGAAAGTTACTCTGAATATTTCCAGCAGTTAATCAAGTACGTCGCTGCTAATATCGCCAGTTTTCCAGATTCAGAAGTTTGGCGTTATTTGGCAGCTTTTATTGCCAAAAGTGTTAGCTTCCAAGCTTTGTATTTGAGCGACGAGGTCAATCTGCTCAATATATTGAGTCAGCGAGCTGATATTCTGGAATTTCATTTGAAAAATATCGGCAGTCAAATAGAATGGAATTTTCCTCAGAGAGAACCTGAAAGAACTAAAATCAGAGTTGGCTTTTTGCTGGATAAAATTAGTGAGGAATCCGAGACTCGTGCTGCAATTGCGAGTTTTGAATATTTAGACAGAAGCAAATTTGAAATTATTGTGTACTATTTCCAGGTACAAGACGAGCGACTGGGGAAATATTGCGAAAATTGCGCTGACAAACTGGTGCAACTGTCAGAAACTTTGCCCAATCAAGTCCGAGAAATTCGATCGCACGATTTAGATATTCTGCTAATCTGCACCAATACTACCGACACTTCTCAACCAAGCGCGCTGCTGTGCCTGCACCGACTAGCGCGGGTGCAAATCGCTACCGGTGCATCAACCCCCGCAACCACCGGCACCCGAAATATCGATTATTTCATTGCTGGAGATTTGACATTGCCCGCAGGTGCTGCTGCAGAGTTTCGCGAAAAATTAATTACTTTAAAAGGGTCGGGAGTTTGTGTAAGCTATACTGTAGGGTCAGCACCTGCCACAGTTGAACCGACTCGCAGGAGTTGGGGAGCCACCGACGAATCTGTAGTGTTCATGTCCGGCGCTCAAGCTTGGACAATTATCCCAGAATTGAGAGAAACTTGGGCAAAAATTATTGCTGCCGTACCGAATTCTATTTTAGTTTTGTATCCCTTTAGTTCCCGCAATGGAAACTATCCGACGGTGCCTTTTTACAACCAAATTCGATCGCTCTTTGCCGAATTTGGGATTGACAAAAAGCGCTTAGTTGTGATTAAGGCGCTGCCATCTCGCGCAGATTGCATAAAATGTCTGGAATTGGCTGATATATATTTAGACTCCTATCCATACAGCAGTGGCTGCTTCTTAGCAGAACCCCTGTTGGTGGGGTTGCCTGTAGTGGTAAGAAAAGGGCAAAAAACTCGATCGCGACAATCAGCCGCAGTCCTCGAAGAACTACTAATTCCGGAACTGGTAGCTGACAGCGAGAACTCTTATTTAGAGCTGAACACAGCACTGGGAACCAGCCCAGAACTGCGCCGGCACTACCGCGAGCGAATCCAGCAAAAAATGGCGGCAAACCCCAAATATCTCGACAGTCGCGCTTGCTCGACCCAACTCGAAGCACTCTTTGAAAGACTATTCCGAGAGTGAAGGAAGAAGGAAGAAGGAAGTTCAGCAACTAAGCAGTGTACGGGATTTAACGGGTAGATGTTGAGGGAAGATTTTCCCACTCTCTCACTCTCGCATCCCGTTACCATTCTGAGCCCCGCGGGGAACCCCTCGCTAGGCAGAGCGTCAAGAAATAGACAGCAATAGCGCTAGCCCACTGACGGTCTGCTATCATCGGGGAATCGAGGGGTTAGTGGTTGTCGCTCTTTTCCTGCCACAGCTAAATTAAAAGGGGAAGCGCAAGTCAGTTGGAGATAAAAAAATGACAGGACTTTTTCAAATAGGCGATAAATTATTGCAAGCTCAAGATATGCCATCGCTCCTGAAGCGGTATCAGTTGATGCCACAATTCTTGCGGGGTGTAATAGTAGACCAAGCGATCGCATCCTTTAGTTGCAGCGACGAAGAACGAAAATCCGCCGTCCTTGACTTTCTGGCACAACACCAACTGACAGCCCCGGAAGCCAAAGAAGCTTGGCTGCGTAGCCAAAACATGACGGAAGAAGAACTTCAAGAGATGGCCGTTAGGCCCTTGCTGATCGAAAAATTTAAGCAAGCAACTTGGAGACCTAAAGTAGATAATTATTTTTTAACCCGCAAAGCCAGCCTAGACCACGTAGTCTATTCCCTGGTACGCACCAAAAATCCAGCACTGGCAAACGAACTTTACTTTCGCATCCTCGAAGGGGAACAAACCTTTGCTGAAGTGGCCCGCGACTATTCCGAAGGGCCGGAGTCCAAGTCAGGCGGCTTGTTGGGCCCCGTACCCCTCAGCCAGCCCCACCCGGCAATCAGCAAACTTTTGTCCGTCAGCCAGCCAAATCAACTCTGGACGCCGCGTCCTCTGGCAGAATGGATGGTAATTATTCGGCTAGAAAAGTTCATGCCGGCCCAGCTTGATGAATCGATGCGGCTGCACTTGATTAACGAACTATTTGAAAGCTGGCTCGCCGAACAGATATCGCAAATAGGCCCGCTACAGCCCCTCTCCTCCGTGTCTTCAATATCATGACAATCCAGCAATTGGGTCAGGGGCCCCCGGATTTATCCGTGGAGACTTGAAAAAGCGTAGCATCCTGACAAAAACCCCCTGGATTCAATCTAAAATCTAAAATCTAAAATCTAAAATTGGATGACTTCTTCCGCTGTTTCCCTCTCCCAAATTCAGGATTTCCTAGCTCAAACACCTCCCTTTGACCGACTGTCAGAGACGGCTCTGACAGCCTTGGTGGCTAAATGCCAACTCCTTGGCTACCGGACGGGGCAACCCCTGTTTGAACGGGAAAAAATGCCGACTCAGGTGGCAATTATCTATCAAGGCCAGGCCCGGCTGCTGGGCTTTGACCAGCGCTCGCAGCGCCACGTAAGTTTACGCTTGGTGCAGTCGAAGGAAATCCTGGGCTGGGCTGGCTTGCTCAGGGGGGTTCCCTGCGAAACCGCGATCGCCTCTACAGATGTGATCGCGATCGTCCTACCTGCCGAAGATTTCCTGAGCGTACTGGAAAAACAGCCGACATTTGGAGAATCCTTTCGCGAACACTGTTCCTTGAGCGAAGTATTTGAACTGTTGAGCCTGGAATTGCAGCGCCAAGCCGACGGCACTTCCAATCTCAAGGAACTCACCCTGCAAGCTTGGCAAGATGCGACAGTTGTCAACGTACCAAACGGCAACAAAAAAACTCAAGACATCGCCAAAGAGCTAGATGCCGATCGAATTTGGCTCGTCAGCAGCGGCGTCTTGGGCGACTTTCCCACCGGCAGCCGCTTCTCTGTGGAAAACGCAGCCAAATCCTTAAAAGTAGAAGGCCGCCTCGGCGCTCGCTTGGTCGGCTTCCGGGAACCCCCCGAAGCCCAACCCGAAACAGACCCATTAAATGGCACGACAGAGACAGGAGGCTCTGGGCAGAATCCGCCCAACGGAACCTCGATCGCGGTTATAGACGCCCCCGATCGTCCCCCAGAACCCAAAACCGACCAACCAAAGGATGCCGGGAGATACCCAGTTTTCCGGGCCAAAGGGCAGATTGAGGCCCCGCTTGCTTGCTTCCAAATGTTGAGCAAGTATTTCGGCCTCAAGTTTCGTCGAGATATCATCCGCAAAGTTCTAGAAAATCAGTTAAAAACCGCTGGTTCTATCAGTATGCAAGCCTGCGGGGCGATCGCCCAAAGCATCGGCCTGACGCCCCAATTGGCGCAAGTGCCCGCAGAAGCCATCAACCGCATCAAAGCTCCCGTAATGATTAAATGGGAAACCAGCTTTGCCATTATTTACAGCATCACCGAGCAAGAATTGGTGATGGCCACGCCCGAAAAAGGGTTAATGCGGAAGCGGATACCTCAGTTTAAAGAAATCTGGGGAGAATCAGGAGAAGTCCTGCTGCTGCAAGCTCCGCAAGTCGAACAAAAAGAGCAGTTCAGCTTCTGGTGGTTTGTGCCGGCGCTGATGGAACACAAGACAGTGTTTTTTGAGGTGTTGCTCGCTTCGTTTTTTGTACAGTTATTTGGTCTTGCCAACCCATTAATCAGCCAAGTAATTATTGATAAAGTATTAGGTCAGCGCAGCATTGACACCTTGGATATTTTGGGTGCATTTCTGTTAGGTGTTGCCCTGTTTGAAGGACTGCTCAACGGTTTGCGTACCTTTTTGTTTATAGATACCTCAAACCGCATTGATGTCAAATTGAGTGCAGAAGTCATCGACCACTTGCTCCGGCTGCCCCAAAATTACTTTGACAATCGGCGCGTCGGAGATCTGGTTTACAAATTCAGCATGATGGGCCAGATTCGGGAATTCATGACGAGTACAGCTCTGACAGTGGTTCTCGATGCGGTATTTTCGGTGGTTTACGTCGCCGTGATGCTCTCCTACAGCGTGCAGCTAACGTTTGTATCTTTGGCAGTGGTACCGGTACTGGGGCTGATGATTGTTCTAATCAATCCGCTGGTGCTGCGCCTGATCAAACAGAGAAATATGCGTTTTTCTGACTCTCAATCTTATTTAGTGGAAGTAGTCAGCGGGATTCAAACTGTTAAGGCTCAAAATATTGAATTGAAATCCCGTTGGGAGTGGTCGAGCCGCTACGCAAAATACATTACAGCCAGTTTTAAAACAATTATCACGGGGACTACGGCCGGTACGATTAGCAGCTTTTTAAACCAGGTGGGTAACTTAGCTCAGTTGTGGGTGGGAGCTTATTTGGTACTGGGAAATGAGATTACTTTGGGTCAGTTGATTGCTTTCCGAATTATTTCCGGGAACGTGACTGGTTCGCTGCTGCGTTTTGTGAGCGTCTGGCAGAGTTTCCAAGAAGTCTCGATGTCGATCGATATGCTCAAGGATGTGGTCGATACGCCGACGGAAACCAGCGATGAAGATCGCAGCAATATCCCGCTGCCGGCAATTCAAGGGCAGGTTACCTATGAGGAGGTTTCCTTCCGATTCCTGGAGAGCGGGGCACTGCAATTGGCTAATGTTAATTTGGAATTTCCCGCTGGCAGTTTTGTGGGAATTGTGGGGGGAAGCGGTTCCGGTAAAAGTACGGCGATGAAGCTGTTGCAGCGTCTTTATCCGCCGCTGTCGGGCCGGATTTTTATTGACGGCTATGACATTTCTAAGGTGGAACTGTACTCGCTCCGCAGCCAACTTGGGGTGGTGTTGCAAGATACTTTGCTGTTTAACTGTACTGTGCAGGAAAATATTGCTCTGAGTAATCCAGATGCGAGTACGGATGAGATTGTGCGAGCTGCGAAATTAGCGGTAGCTCACGATTTTATTATGGGCTTGCCTGCTGGCTACAATACGATAGTCGGAGAGCGTGGTTCCTCGCTTTCTGGGGGTCAAAGACAGCGTTTGGCGATCGCCCGGACGATTTTGCAAAACCCGAAACTGCTGATTTTGGACGAAGCTACAAGCGCCCTCGACTACCATTCCGAACGCCAAGTTTGCAATAACTTAGCAGAAGCTTTCGCCGGCCGCACGGTGTTTTTCATTACTCACCGCCTGACTACCATCCAAAACGCTGATGTAATTATTATGATGGATCAAGGTTCTGTAGTCGAGCGGGGAACTCATAAAGAATTAATGGCTCTTAAAGGGCGTTACTACTGCCTCTTCCAACAACAAGAGTCATCGAATACCTAATCTCTAACAACTCACAACTGATCGCTAACCCTTAACAACTGAGAACTAACAAATGGCTATGAAATCGTTAATACTTTCTGAGCAACCAGTCATTCTCGAAAAACCAGCGATTTGGTCGCACTTGTTTTTGTGGATGATCATGCTGATGACCACTTCTGCTGTAGTTTGGGCTTATTTTGCTAGCGTAGAGCAAGCTGTCCCCGCTGTGGGTCAATTGGAACTCAAAGATGGTGCTAGAGACATCCAAGCACCTGCTACGGGCGCTGTGGTGAGACTTCACGTTGAAAATGGCGATCGCGTGGAAAAAAACCAGCCTCTGCTCACTTTCAACCCTGTTGCGCCCAGTGCCGATTTAACATCGGTTCAGAAAACTAAAGAAGCTCTGGAAAAGGAAAATAAATTTTACGAAGATGTTGTCAACGGCAAAATTCAAGGCCCTGTTCCTTCTAACCTAGAATCAACAATCAGGGACAGACAGAGCCTCACGGCACAAAATCAAGTGCTGCAAGCTTTGATTGACGAACTGTACCTCAATCGGGGAGCCAGCGGAAATTTTGATGCTGCTCAGCAAGGACTTTATGTTAATTATCGATCGGAATTTCTGTCTCGCGTCGCTGCAGCTCAAGGCCAAGTTCAGGAGTTGGAAAAACAACTGAAGCAAGCTCAGGATGCTGAGAAAGCTGCCGGCGATCAAATGATAGTCGCACAGCAACAATTGGGTTTTGCCCAGAACCAATTAAATTATGCCCAGCAGCAGTTAGCTTCTTCGCAAGAGCAAGTAAAATCCGCCCTGGCTCAGAGAGATTTGGCCCAAGAACAGTTAGCGAAATCGCAACAAGTATTGAAGTCGAATCAAAACATTCTAGGCCGACTCGCCCCCCTGGTGGAGGAAGGAGCCATCGCTGAACTGCAAAAAGAACGTCAAGAACAAGATGTTTTCAGAGGCCAAAGCGACGTTCTCAAACAGCAAGATCAAATCAAGCAGCGCGAAGGTGAAATCAACTCTCGCAGGGGCGAAATTAACACGCGCCTCGGTGAAATCAATACGCGCCGAGGCGAAATTAACGCGCGTCAAGGCGACATCCAAAAAATTAGTGCTGACATACAGCGCCAGCAAGGAGAGCAAGCGCGCATTCAGGAGTCCATCGCCCGCGCTCAAGAACAGTTAAAAAATACCAAGGATGCCTGGGCGAGAGAACTTTATACCAAAATTGCTGAAAACGAGAAACAAATTGCCAGCAGCGATTCTCAGCTAAGCCGCTTCAAAGTGGAAAACCTGAAAAAGTTGTCCGAGGTGAACGCTCAGCTAGAAAAGGCTCAAGAAAACCGCGACACTCAAGTTCTGAAAGCTCCGGTATCCGGTGTTATCTTCGATTTGAAGCCTTCTACGAAGGAGAAAGCTAAGTTGGATATGGCGAAAGATCCGATATGCCAATCCATTATTAATTCGGTGGTGAAACCGGGCGAACCGCGCCCAGCACGCTGCGAAGAAGCTTATTACGAAGCACAGCAAACTGAAAAGCTGCTTAAAGTTTTGGATGACGACAACGGTTTGGAAGCAGTTGTTTACCTGGAAAACAGCAATGTGGCTCTGGTATTGGATGCTTTGAGACAGAAGCGGGCCAAATTGGAGCCGTATCACGGCAAGCAATTAGACGGAGAAAAGATTGACTGCGAAACAGGTAAAATTTGCGTTTGTCCAGAGAAGGAAATTAACAGAGAGAAACTGGGTTTGACGAAATACCAATGCGTGCCTGTGGAAGTGAATGTAGAAGCTTTCCCGGCGATGGAGTTTGGTACTGCTGAGGGTGAAGTGATAGAGATTAGCAGCGATGCTGAGCCTCCTACTGAACTGCGGAAATACTATGCTTTCAAAACCAAAATTAAGCTCAAAAATCAGAAGTTTGTTTTGAACAAGGGCAAGGCAAATGAAGTGGAGGTTAACTTGCAGTCGGGAATGGCAGTGAGTTCTAATATTAATATCGGCAAGCGGACTGTTTTGCAGATGTTTATTAACCGATTTACTGGGAAAATGGATACGTTCAAGACTATTAAGTAGCGAACAGTTGACGGTTTACTGTTGACGGTTGACGGTTGACCGTTGACCGTTGACCGTTGACGGTTTACTGTTGATTTTCAGTCGAAAAGCTGATGATATCATGTCCGTTCGAGCGATCGCGATTTTTGTAGGGGCCCGTGAGCCAACAATACTTGCGAATAATTTACACTCTCAAAAACCCGCCCTGACCGGGATATTATGGTTAATCGATCGGACATGATATGACTAGATTTTACAATTCCGATGCTACCGGATTGGATATTAATGAAAAAAATCATATTATTTACTTTATATCTAATTCCTGTCCTCTTATTAATCGGATTTGTATCGAATTTTAACGTTAACGTTCCCGTTGATGACGAGTGGAGGTTAGCTAGCCTTTTTGAAAAAATAGCTGCGGGAAATGTAACTTTTAACGATTTTTGGGCTTTGCACAGCAACCACCGCATACTTTTCCCTAAAATAATTATTGCGGTGCTGGCTTTTGCTTCCCGATGGAATATTAATTATCAGTTGTGTCTCAGCATAGGTTTGGCTGCGATAACTTTTATCGCTATGTACAAGTTATCCTCAATGCAAGTTAAGAATGTTGGGGATGATTTGTGGCATTTAGCTAATATTTTAACTTGTATTTTGCTTTTCTCTCTAGTTCAGCACGAAAACTGGCTGTGGGGATTTCAATTAGCGTGGTTTTTAGTCAATTTGTGTTTTGTCGCTGCGGTTTATGCGCTGGTTTCAAATCACAAATTATTGCCTAATATTAGAATCTTTATTGCTGCTGTATTCTGCTTTGTTGCGAGTTTTTCCCTCGCGCAAGGCTTGCTGTCTTGGTTGGCTGCAATTCCCGCTGTGGCGGCTGTAGAAGGAAATGCGGCGCAGAAAAGAAAAAGACTTATTGTCTGGATGCTGCTGTTTGCGACAACTTGTGCTGTTTACTCAATTGATTATCATCCTAGTCGGAAAGCAAGTATTATTTCATTGTTGAATAAGCCGTTTGTGGTGATTGATTACTTTTTAAGTTTGCTGGGTTCGCCAATTGTGCGATCGCCTGGAATTTCAGCATTAGTTGGATTGCTAATATTTGCAAGTTTCTTATTTTTTGTGTTCCACTTTGGGAGAAAGATTACCGAGCATCGTGAGGCTTTACCTTGGCTGTCAATAGCCTTGTTTTCGGTTTTATCTGCTCTGTTTATTACGGCTGGTAGGGCCGAATTTGGGGCGATTCAGGCGATCGAATCGTCGAGATATACGACTAATTCGATTTTGCTGTTAATTGCTTTGGTTCAGCTCGGTCAATTGTTTGTCCGAGGTAAGATTGCTACCATAAATCGCACCTATAAGTTTGTTTATCGGGTGTTAGCAGGGCTGTTAATTGGGATAATTATTCTTAACTCTCAGCAGGCGATCGCCCAAACTAGATTAGCAGTTATTTACAAACAAGGCGCTCAAGATTGTTTGCAGTTAATTAACTATCTGGAACCGTCGGATTTTTTTGATAATTCGCCGGAAAGCTGTTTGAGGGTGCTGAGCAAAAAAACTTGGCTGGTGAGAGAAGGCGCTGCAATTATCGACAAAATAGGTTGGATCAAGTTCGCGAAAAATGTAGAGTTTATTTCTAATACGGAGAAAGTTTACGGTTATTTAGACAAACCTCAAACTAGCGATAAATCCTTGACTGTTAAGCAAAATGAGGCTGTCAAGGCTGCTGGTTGGGCGGTTTTGCCAGAAAAATTGCAACAGCCCAATATTGTACTGCTATCTGTCGGGGATAAAAAATCTTTTTTTGCTAACGCTTATGTAAATTTGGACAGTCCCGACATTGCTGAGAGTTTAAAATCTGAGTTATACAATAATGCCAGGTGGGCTGTTGATTTGTCGGATAATAATTTGCCGATCGCCCAAACAGAAATTAAAGCTTGGGTGTATAATCCTGTTGACAACCAGTTTGTCGAGTTGCGCGGAGGATGAGGAGTGAAAATTTCTGTGATTATACCAGCCCACAATGAGGAGGGCTGTTTGTACGGTACTGTGCGGGCGATCGCCCAGACGCTCGATTTAGAAGGCATTCCGCACGAAATTTTGATTGTGAATGACAATAGTGTCGATCGAACTATTGATATTTGCCAGGAGTTGTCAGAGACTTTTCCCACAGTGAGATACATCAACAATCAACCTCCCAACGGTTTCGGATTTGCGGTGCGTCGGGGATTGGCGGAATTTGACGGAGATGCTGCGGCAATTGTGATGGCGGATGCTTCCGACGATCCGATGGATTTGGTAGCAGGATACCGCAAGTTGCAAGAAGGATATGATTGCGTTTTCGGTTCCCGCTTTATCAAAGGTGGCTTTATAGTTGATTATCCAATTCACAAGTTAGCAATTAACCGCTTAGCAAACTGGTTTGTCAAAAGTATTTTCGGCTTGCGGTACAGCGATGTCACCAATGCTTTTAAAATTTACCGCAGAGAAGTAATTGAAGGCGTACAACCGATTTTGAGCCATCATTTTAATTTGACAGTGGAACTGCCTTTAAAAGCAATTGTTCGGGGTTTTTCCTATACGGTAATTCCTCTGAGGTGGTACAATCGGACTGCTGGTATTTCTAAGCTTAAAATCAAAGAGATGGGCAGTCGATATTTGTTTATTGTCTTGTATGTATGGCTCGAAAAACATCTGTCTCGCGGCGACTACCACCGGACTAGAAAGATAGCAAAATTAAAAGTCAATGCCTGAGAGAATTTTAATTGTGGGCGGGGCGGGTTTTATCGGCAGTTGTTTGGCAATTGGCCTGAAGAAACTGCACCCGGAATGGCAAATAATTTGTTTAGATAACCTGCGCCGCCGGGGTTCGGAATTGAATCTGCCTCGGCTTAAAAGTTGGGGGATTCAGTTTGTTTACGGGGATATTCGCACAGCGGCAGATTTAGATCCAGTTGCACTGAATGCTGACTGCATTATAGATTGTGCTGCGGAGCCTTCTGTGCTGGCTGGTTTTAGTTCGCCTCAGTACGTTTTGCAGACGAATTTACTGGGCACTGTGAATGTTTTGGAGTTGGCGAGACAAACGGGTGCGAGTTTGCTGTTTTTGTCTACGAGTCGGGTTTATCCGATCGCCAGTGTCAAATCTGTTAAGCTGCTGGAATTGCCGAATAGATTTGCGATCGCCCCTGAGCAAACTTTACCCGGTATATCCGAGTTGGGCATATCAGAAGACTTCCCATTAAAAGGACACCGTTCGCTTTACGGAGCCACTAAATTAGCTTCGGAATTGCTGATTGAGGAATACAGGGAAGCATACAATGTACCCGCAATTATTAACCGCTGCGGGTTAATTACCGGTGCTTGGCAAATGGGTAAAGTCGATCAGGGAGTTTGCGGTTTGTGGGTGGCGGCTCACTATTTTCAAAAGTCGCTGAGTTATATCGGTTTTGGTGGCAGTGGGAAGCAGGTTAGGGATTTGCTGCACGTGGAAGATTTGTTGAGGTTAGTTAATTATCAGTTAGAAAATTTTGCTAAATTTGACGGCGAAGTTTTTAATGTAGGCGGTGGTTTTAGCAACAGTCTTTCTTTGGTTGAGACAACTGATTTGTGCCAAAAGATTACGGGTAAATCGATTTCAATTAATCCTGTTTTGGAGGAACGCGCGGGGGATATTCCGATTTTTATTACTGATTCTTCTAGGGTGATGGAGAAAACAGGATGGCGGCCTGTTATTGGGCCGGAAGCAGCTTTGCAGGATATTTATGATTGGATTGCTGCTAATGAGGTGGTTTTAAGTTCGATTTTGTAGGGATTTTTTTAATGGCAGGTACAGGGGGATAAACGCGGCTAAACGCAGATGAATCTCTCTGCCTGCATATGACTAGGATTGCCTGTCATGAGGCTCTGCCTCTATTGTTTTGTTTCGATGCTTTAACAAACATTTGCCCTCCCAAAAAACGCCACAAAAAAGGCAATTTTAAGTAAATTTTTAACAGCAAGGGCGAGGCCGGTCTGCCTTTCGTCGAAAAGGGTAAAAATCTCGGTATAATTAAGTCGATTTCAAACCCGACAGTTTGTAAAAGCTCTTGTAGCGATAAATGCGTTATCGGTAATTGATGGTCGATAAAATCGTAGTATTCCTTGTATGAATATTTAAAATTAGGCTGAATTACCAACAGAGAACCGCTAGGCTTGAGGGCCTCGAAGCAAAAAGAGATAATTTCTACAAGTTCCTCTTTGTTGCGGAGGTGTTCAAAAAAATTTGAGATAAAAATACTATCGAACTGTTCGGTAAAAGATGTGTAATTTTCTAAATTCAACACATCAATATTAAGCACATTTACATCAGCATTAGCAAATAACTTTGAATCGGGATTAAGATCAATTAAATATTTTTTTTTAGCCCGAATTTGATTGATAAATTCGCAGTAACCGCCGCCTATATCTAAAACCGCTGATTCGGGAGGAACATAATTTTGTAAGAAGTCGTCAATTAAAACTTTCCATAGTGCCACCTTCGCTTGCATTTGTCGCGAATCAAATCGATTGGCATACAATTTTTTGAGATATGCGTCGGCTTTCATAGTAAAATAGCAAAGACTGAGTATGAGTTTATCACTTTCACAGCTAACTATGAATGTTATATCTACCGAAATACCGGAAGTTCTGATAATTGAGCCGAAAATTTTTGGAGACGATCGCGGTTTCTTTTTTGAGAGTTTCAATCACCGAGCTTTTGTCGAAAAAACAGGCGTGACAGCCGAATTTGTTCAAGACAATCATTCCAAATCCTCTAAAAATGTGTTGCGCGGTTTGCACTACCAACTGCAGCAACCTCAAGGAAAATTGCTGCGGGTAGTTGCTGGCGAAATATTTGATGTAGCGGTGGATATTAGACAAAGTTCGCCGACTTTCGGAAAGTGGGTGGGGTGTTTGGTGAGTGCAGAAAATAAACGGCAATTTTGGGTGCCGGCGGGATTTGCACACGGTTTTTTAGTGGTTTCCGAGACGGCTGAAGTTTTGTACAAAACTACAGATTATTACGCACCGGCACACGAGCGGTGTATCCTGTGGAATGACCCCGATTTGGCGATCGACTGGCCGCTAGATGGTGCCAAACCAATCTTATCAGCTAAAGACCAAGCTGGACAAACATTGAAAACAGCTCAAGTGTTTTGATCATGAAAATTTTACTCGCAGGCGGCAGCGGACAGCTAGCTCAAGAATTGCAGCCGATTTTATTATCTTCGGGAGAGGTAATTGCGCTCGATCGCACTCGCCTCGACTTATCCCAACCCGAAAGCATCCGTCAAGCAATGGCTGAAATTAAACCGGATTTAGTCATCAATTCGGGTGCTTACACTGCGGTAGACAAAGCCGAAAGTGAACCAGAATTAGCATATGCAGTCAACGCTATTGCCCCAGGAATTTTTGCCGAAGAATGCGAAAAACAGGGAGCAAGTTTGATTCACTTTTCTACTGATTATGTATTTGACGGCAGCCACGGTTCTGCTTATTTGGAAACAGATTCTACGAATCCACTGGGAACTTACGGCAAGTCGAAATTAGCAGGCGAGGCAGCAATTCTCAAATCGGGAAACCGACATATTATTATTAGAACCGCGTGGGTTTACGGCAACGGTGGCAAAGGTAATTTTGTCAAAACCATGCTGAGGTTGGGAAAGGAAAGGGAAGAAATTCGAGTAGTAGCAGATCAGATCGGAAGTCCTACTTGGACTCGGGATTTAGGTGCGGCGACTTCACAAATTATTCCTCTCCTTGGGCCAGAAACTTTTGGGACTTACCAGTACACTAATAGCGGTGTTTGTAGTTGGTACGATTTTGCGATCGCCATTTTTGAGGAAGCAGCACAACTCGGCTTTCCCCTAAAAGTTCAGCGCGTAATTCCCATCACCACCGCCGAATATCCGACACCGGCAAAACGCCCCGCTTTTTCTGTCCTATCTACGGTAAAAATATCAGCACTTTTGGGCACGTATCCTCCCCACTGGCGGCAAGGGCTCAGACAAATGCTGGCAAGAGAAGTCAGTCGATTTTAGATTTTAGATTTTAGATTTTAGATTTACTTGCAGCATTGAATCTGGGAGTTTGAACTTTAGTCTAAAATTTAGGGATTCAGGACAATAGGACTTATCCACTGGTGGCCAGAAACCGGGTTTTTTACGAAAATCCTTCGCTGTAGCCTAGAGATTAAATAAAAAACCCGGTTTCTTTGTCGGGAGTGCGTCGCTAAACCTGCCCCATTAATTAAAAATACCCCATGTCTGAATCCATGAAAATCAAGCAACAATATATTTTAATTGCCGCCTCAGTTCTCGGCATCCTAATACCAGCTTCATATATTTTGTACTTGATATCGCAAGCGGGAGACTTGTCTAATTTTGATTATTGGTGGATGACATGGAATTTTTATTCAGTAGACGGTTTTTCTACAAATCCTTTTAATTGGATATTTCGGGCCAACGAGCATTTTGTCTTGATTCCGGCCATTATTTATGGCTTGAATATAGCTGTCACCCAAGGTTCAAATATTGGTTTGTGTTTAGTTGCCTGGTTTTTGGCTTGGATTCAGTGCCACGTATTAATTGCTCTGCTGCCGTTAAAAATGAGGCGTTTTCCGCTGCAATTTATCTCGCTACTCCTTTGCATTTCTATTTTTAATTTTACTCCGGCGGCAGCTCACAATTGGATGCGGGGATTCAGCGGTGTTCACTGGATAATTGCTAATTTATTTGTGATTTGTTCGATATTTTGTTTGCAATCCTATGTGACAGATTTATTAAAGAAAAGGGAGGCAGAGCCTGGTAACGAGTTGGTAGGGGCGGTGCCCCCGTGCCCGCCCCCGCATTTACAAAATAAGTGGGTAATTGGCAGCATTATTTTTGGCGTTTTAGGCTGTATTAGTTACAGCACTCCTTTAGGTTTGTGGCCGATATTGTGTGCTGCTGCTGTTGTGCTGCGGTTTCCTCGGCGAATAACTTATTTGTATTTCATTGCTTCGATTGCAGTGATTGGGATTTATTTTTTAACTTATAAAACTCCATCTCATCACCCTTCTTTAACTAAAATTAACCCGCTCAAAACTCTCGAATATATTCCCATTTATCTCGGCGGAATTTTTAGCGAAAATATTATTGTTGCTTCAATTATTGGTATAATTGGTTTGATTGCAGCGACGGGTTTTGTGGGTTATTGGCTATTTGTAAAAAAGGTAGATCGCCCGGATTGGCTACCTTGGCTATCAATCCAACTTTACACGCTGCAAACGGCCTTAATGGCCGCGGTTAGCCGATCGGGATTTGGCGTCGAACAAGCCACCGCTTCCCGCTACGCCACACTTCCAGCTTTGTTTTGGATGAGCACAATTGTGCTGACAGTATTGTGGGTGCGCGAGTTGCAGCCAACACCAAGAATCCAAGGGCGTTGGTTGACACCGCTGTTTGCAGTCACCACAGTCGCGATTATTTTAATGTACGGGGTGGGAGGCGAAACTGCAATGGCGATCGCCCACAGAGCAACCTATCAACCGTTAGTAGCATTATCACTGCAACTAGGCATCACCGACGTAACCCTAATTAAAGACCGCGTAGGCAACAAACCCGCCGCTTTTGTCGGCTTAATCGACGCTTTAAAAACTAACAACTTAGTGCCATTTAACCGAGACATCAAAAAACACAATTTCTGTGCAGCATTAGACACAAAAATCGACGCAAATTTACTGTCAGCCCCCAAAGACGGAGTACCCGGATACTTTGATACAGCCACCAGACTGGCACCAACAGCAGCCAGAGTAATTGGCTGGGTAGGAGACCCCGAAAACAATGTAAAATGTATTGCCATTCTCAACCAAGAAAATGTCGTTAGAGGTTTCGCCATGTCAGGATTTCCCCGCCCAGATTTAGTTAAATTATTTGGCCCTTCCTACGAATTCGCAGCTTGGAGAGGATACATTCAAACATCACCAACAGATAAACTATTGACAGCCTATGCCTCCTTTAAAAACCGCAAAGGTTGGGTAGCCTTACGAAACTCCCAAGTTATCAATAAAAACTAAAAAACCTCTCTTTCTCCTCCTCTGCGCCCTCTGCGCCCTCTGCGGTTAATAAAAAAAAATCTCATTAACAACAAAAATGAAATAAAATATCTCTATGCCAAAACAACTCAGCTTCGTAATCCCAGTTCACAACGAAGAAGCCACCCTAAAATTGCTGTTTGACAAAATCAAAATTGTCATGTTGCAAACAGAAATTGACAGTTACGAAGTCATTTTCATAGATGACGGTAGCCGCGATTATTCCTGGCAAGAAATCACAGATTTAGCCAGCAAACATCCCAAACTAATTAAAGCAATTAAAATGCGCCGCAACTTTGGCAAATCCGCCGCGCTTTCAGCAGGATTTCGCAATGCAGCAGGGATAATTATCTTTACTCTCGATGCTGACCTTCAGGATGACCCCGCTGAAATTCCCAAATTTTTACATCATTTAGAATCGGGATTTGATTTAGTTTCCGGTTGGCGAAAACAGCGGAACGACCCGCTTTCTAAAACTTTACCTTCCAAGCTATTTAATGCCGTTGCGTGTTTGCTGACTGGCGTGCAAATGCACGATATGAATTGCGGTTTTAAAGCTTACCGTAGGGAAGTTTTGCAGTCGATTAAATTGTACGGAGAATTGCACCGCTACATTCCAGCTTTAGCAAACAATTTAGGGTTTAAAATTGGCGAAGTAGTCGTGGAACATCATCCGCGAAAGCACGGAAAATCGAATTACGGCTGGGAACGTTATGCGCGGGGTTTTATTGATTTGTTGACGGTGTTAGCCACGACGCAATATTTGCACAAACCGGGTCATTTGTTTGGCGGTTTGGGTTTGTGTTTTGGCTTTGTTGGAACTGTTTCGCTGAGTTATTTGATAGTTATTTGGTTTCTGAATTTGGCGGGGATGAATTTTGGGCCGATCGGCAATCGACCTTTGTTATTTTTTGGGATTTTGTGTACAATTCTGTCGGTGCAGTTGATTTCTTTGGGGATTTTGGCTGAGTTGATGGCGCGGAATGTGGATGCTGATTATGTGGACAAGCAAATTAGCGAAATTATTGATGATTCTGGTTTTGATATTTAACCGCAAGATGGAAACGGCGATTGAAATCGCTTCTACACAAGCAAAGTCTGCCTCCGCAGACTGAAGAAAGATATCATATTTTCAAGAATAGTATTATCTGATTTTATACAGTATCCATTTGCCTTGTTTGTCGGCGATTTCCCCTTGAATATTTGGATGCCAGTCAGTACGAGTCAGGATATAATCGGCATGATAGTTTTTGGCTACTTTGACTAAATCCGCACTGCTGCGGCGGATGAAAAAGTCATTTCCTCCCCAAATCATTTGCGGGTTTAAGGGAACCCCTAAAACAGCTTCCATGCGATTTTGCCATTCTTTGATGCCTTTTTCGGTAAAGGGGAAGTTTTTGAAGTTGACGACAATCGCCCTTTCGGAGAAAAACTGGAAGCTGGTAACTGAGGGTGGAATTAATACGAGTGAATCGGGGCTGCTACTTTGCGAAAATCGCACAGCTAATTTGCTTAAGTCGTCTCTGGGAACGGCATTGATATTAACTCTTGTTTGAAATACATTTAATATAGGTTTGGGCAGAATTCCTGCTATTCCACAAACTAAGGTGGCAGTAGTTATTAAGGCTAAGGTGTGAGTTAGAGTTTGTTTGATAGATGTAGCTAGGGATGTTTTTTCTAAAATGAATGGGAAGGCGAGGATTGAGAAAAAAACTGGGATGCTAATTATTCTATCGCCCATTATTTCCCATGAATCAGTCACCGGATATATCAAGCTGAAAATTACCGTTCCTGCTGCTAAAATCCACAACAATATATTATATCGTTTGGGAAATACGTATTTTTTTGTTTGCCAAACTGATAATCCTAGGAAAATGATACCCCTAAAAGGCAAAGTTAGTACAGCTAACAGCAACAAGCTAATAGCTATGTGTTTTTCTCTGTAAAGTTGCTCGACCGTCAAAGCAACAGCAATAAATATAATTAGTTGAGCAAAAGGTACGGTTCTAGCTAACTGTAGTTTTGCGATAAAAGCCAGCGGGTAAATTTCTACAAATATGTAATTTAGAAACAGTCCCAAAATGGATGTAGTAACAATTATATAAAAATTAACCTTGTCTTCTTTGGACAATAAATCGGAATTTTTGATGCACAGTAAGCCACCAATTATGAAACATATAAAGTTGAACCAATTCCCCAAATACCAATTTGACGGGAGGATGTGGTGGGGGTTGCGGACTTTTGCGTGAATGTAGACAAAATCGGCGTTGTCGATAGTTTGAGTGCTGGTAGTACCTGTTAATAACATCGGTACGTAAACGATACTTGCCATTGCTGCTAAAAGTGCGATCGCCAAAATCAATGTTTTGAAATTCCGCTGTCTTACAGATTCAATAAATAAAACGGGAACCATCATCAATCCCGGCAACAAACCCACTAAGAATTGCAGCAGACAAGCTAGTCCAAAAAAGAAATATCCAGTCAGCCATTTCTGGCGCAAACTAAAGTAAATTCCCCAGATTGCGAAACCCATTGCGAAGATACTGGGTACTGATTTAGTGGAAAATATCAGCGTGTTACCAACATCGGTAAATGAAGCGGCTATACATAAAAAAGCCATCGCTGCTGCTGGCAGTTTGGAATTAGTATAGATATTGAGAATTGCGTAGCAAGCTAGGACAAATGAACCGAAGGCGAGGAATTGATAAATAAAGTGCGCTAGGGGAATGCTTGTTCCTAAGTTGGCGAGAAAATAGATAATATAATAATAGTAATATCTCGGATTAAATTTCACCATTTCCTGAACGTAATAGTCATTTTTGTAGAGTTCAGGATTTAACATAAATTGAATAGGCGGCACTTCTGGGAAATTGCCTCCAATGGGGAAAATATAGCCAGTAGCCATCAGGGAGCCGATGATGACAAAAGTATAGAGAGATAGATTAAAATACCAGTGGGATTTTTGATGTTTTTGCATTGACGGTTCAATTTATCTACTGACAGCCAAATTGTTAATCTCCAGTTGACATTGGTTTGTTAAATCCTGTTGGCTGCTACTCAATACCTCAAGCAGCAGATAAATGGGATTTTTGCCTTCAACTAATAGATTTAAGGCGAGATAACTTTTTTGACTATAAGCCATCTCTGCTGAGTCTACTAATTTACCTTGCTTGTCCCACAAAGTCAAGCGCAGGGCAACTCCCGGACATTGTTGGTTAGGTAAATTGAGTTTGCCGGTAACTTTTACTTTATCTGAAATGGAACCTAAATACAGAAAAGATGTATCGAGTTTCTTGCTGTTTTTAATTGGATGAGTTACAATATTATATAGGTTATCCGATTCTTGACTTACTGAATAATTGGCACTTGTGTAGATTGATTGATGCAAACTAATCCAATCTAACTGCGTGCCCGGTCGATCGCCTATTTGCCGCTGCATCGCATCCAGAGTCCTAACTGCCGTTGCTGTATCAGTCGGCCGCATCCTCCGGTAAACGCTGACAGTCACGCCGTTTTCTAGCTTAAACTGTTCCGGTAGCAATTGGAAATCGCGGGCAATTTCCCAGTTTTGAGTAAAGGCATCGTACACAACTTTAACAACATCTTGTTCGTGCGATCGCAAAACTTGTTCGTCAGTCGGTAACACCTGCTGAAAAGGCACAGCAACCACCGCATATTGTGACTGCAACAACTCCGGTAGCGGGTAAGTATCGCGCGAGTCAATTTGCGGCCTCCCGATTGTATTTAATTTCCACCAACCCTCCGGGGGGTTTAATTTTCTGTTGGCTTGTCTGAGGATATTAGCATTAAAACTGTTAGAAGCACCAGCAATATAAATTGGTTCTTCATTCGGTGCTAATTTTCGCAGAAACTCTACTAATTTTACAACTTCGTCGTAGTCCGATCGCACTAACGGCGGAAAATTAGCCACAAACAGTCTTGGCAAATCTATTTTGAGAGGAATTAACCCGACTGCGGCATTCAAAACCAGGTACAAACCCGCCGCGCCCAGCATGAAATACCGAACTTTTCCCTTGAGTGTCAGCCAAGTTGTCCAGAAAAATGTGGATAGTCCTAAAAGTGCGATCGGTGTAAGATGAATTGTATAGTGCAAGTAGCCGTAACGCAAAACTAACAGCCATTCAATCAGCGACAAAACTCCAAACAAGGAAACAAAAATAGCCGCTGCCGGAACCAGGATTCGAGTCAGAATTCCCGCCGAAAAACCAATCAGTACCAGCAGCCAAGTTCCCAAACCGTAAAAATCCGCATAACGAGTTAAAATATCATTTACAGGCAAACTCCAAGCGACATACAAATTGCGGTAGTCAACCGTCAGAGCACTGCGAGTAAAATCCCCCGCTACCAACATTAAAATAATCAAGCTAGTTACAGCTATCAAGCCCAATTTTACAGCGGATTCAAACAAATTTTTCCAACCTTTGTTTTGAATACTTTGAAATAGCAATCCTAAATGACTTGTGGTTCAGGCTTCTAGCCCGTCCCGGCTAAAAGCCTGAACCATTGTGATAACTGCCTTGGGATTGCTATACTGTACAATAAACTCGATGAAAGCCTGTAAAGTCGCGGCACCAAAAAATGCGATCGCACTATAAGCAAAATGGCGCCGCAACAGAATCGCCGCCGCCAGCAAAAACCCAATCAACGGGATTTTCCACCAAGATTTCAGCGTGACATCCTGCAAATAAACCAAAATTGCCAAGGCTACAAACACACAGCCGCCAGTATCCAGATATCCCCGCAGAGTCGGTATCCAACTCATAGGAATTAATAAACTCAGCAGCACAGTTGACCAAAATACCCGGCGGGGATAAACTGGAATTAGCTTTGCAGAAATTGCCCCCAGCAACAGACGAAACGGCAGCACATAAATCAGGGATACACTGAGAATGTAACTCAGCCGAGACTCGCCAAATAAGAGAATAAACGGCACTAACGGCAGAGAAATTAATAGGTTTTTTTCCTTAGATAGCGATTCTATAACTCCGCGCCATGCTTTATCTGGCGACTCTCGAAATAAATTTGCCGTGTTGACTGTAGCGGTATTGTATCCCGCGTAATCCCACCAATAAAAAGTATGTTCGCTGGATACATAGATTGATGTTACTGCAACTGTGAGGAGAACAAGTAAAAACAGGAAAAACCCATCAATTAGAAATTTTCGAGGCAATTTAAAAGAAACAACATCAAATACTTCCATCACTCTAGCAACCCTCAATCAATTGTATAGTCCTGGACGCACGGGTAGTCAGAAACCGGGTTTTTTTGCCAAAATCTTGCATCAAAACTTTTAATTTCGGTAAAAACCCGGTTTCTTTGGTATGGATGCGCGTCCAAGATTGTTACCTTAAAACACTACCTTGCAAAAAACCGTCCAACTTTTCTGCATATTGCCGATTCGCGATCGCACTTGGATGAAGGTCATGAGGTAAATTATTATTGGCAGGTATTTTCAAATCAACAGAAATATCCACCGTAGAAATTCCCTCCTGACTTAACTCCCCCAACATCTTAGCAGAACCGACATTAATTCCGGCCACAACTAACTTAACACCATTAGCCTCTGCCACCCGGTGAAACTCTTGAATAATTGCCTTAGAAACCTCATGGCTTCTATACAATCCCTCTTCAAATTGATTGTAATTAACCTCCAAAAAATGGCTTAATGCAGAAACCCGCATCAGCGGGAACTCGCGATATTCAAGTTTTGCCATTTTGTAGGTAAAATTATTTTCTCCATTCAGCCTCGCATCGGGCTGAAATAGAATACCGAGTTTATTCCAAGCAGCCATTTGCTTTCTTCTCGCCCTTAACAAAGTATTGCGGCGGTTATGAAATCCCGCATAAGCAATCACCGCAACTTTGGGTTTATTTCCTTGTTTGAGTGCTTCTTTAAATTGAATCAACGAGTGCAGCGTGCCGTAGCCGTTAACGCCAAAATTCACTATTTCATATTTGGGTAATTTCTCTTGCAACAACCAAGCATAAGTTTCGCTGTCATTCAATGACCAACCGTAGGTAAATGAACAGCCAAATATCCAAATTTTATGCTTTTTTGACGAAGAATTGTAAGTAGTGAGGGGATGTGTTATTCTGAGACTATTATTGAGGTGAGTGGCATTAAATGAGTAATTGCCGTTAAGTGTCACTTTGAATTGACCCGGCAAATGCTTGTAGCCAAGTTCTGAGTCTTTGGTAAAAAAGTTACCTTTGGGTTCGACGGCAACATCAACATTTTCTATTTGCCAGGGTTTGTATCCCGCAACTCGCAAGACAATTTCAGCCGTGGTGGTGGATAAAAAAATTGGAAAAATTAGATATGTTATTAATCTGAAAGCAACAGTTTTAGCAAAATCTTTTTCGATCATTAACATAATATGAAACGTCAGCAAAAGTATAATAAACTGCCATGCCAGTATTCTCTAGTTCATGGATCTAATTTAATTAGATTGAGCGCACCAATATCAGCAACGGGCTAGAAGCCCGTTCCACAATAAAATCTACTCTTTGTGGAACAGGCATCTTGCCTGTTCTTAAGAATGGTGCCACATCTCAGTTTAAACTCACATCTTGCACCAATATCAGCAACGGGCTAGAAGCCCGTTCCACAATAAAATCTACTCTTTGTGGAACAGGCATCTTGCCCGTTCTTAAAAAGAGTGCAAAATATTGGTTTCAGCTAATTGAGTGATTCCTAATAACCAGGCTCTTCCTCGTACTCAGGAGTCTTAGTTTTCTCAGGGATATTCACGCGAGGAGCCTGGTAAGGCTTCGGTGCCTCATCGTCAGCCCAAGCATCAGCCTCCACATCATCTTCGTACTCCACCAGCGGCTGCTTCGGGCGAGAAATCTCGGCGCGAGTGTATTGTGGCTTCGCCTCGTACTCCTCCTCCTCGTAATCGTCCTCCTCGCCGCCCCAATTATCCTCTTCGTAATCCTCGTAATCGTCGATGGGCTGCTGCTGTACCTGCACCGCGCGCATCGGCGGCTGGCGAACCGCAGGCCGATTCCACTCTAAATCCTCATCCCAAGGAACTTCCTCCACAGCAGGCGCAGCTACGCGGCTCCGCATTTCCGGTGCAGGTATCCGCACGCCTGGGCCCAATTGATTTCCCGTAGCCACGGGTTTCGGATAATAACCTGCCTCGTCCTCTTCTCGTTCCCAAGGTGCTTGGCCCAAACCAACGCGCTCCAGCAAACCCACACTAAGCTGCCTGAGCCTTTCCTCGGAACCTTCAAACACAATCAAGCGATTCGGGCCGCTGCTGACAATTTCTTCAATCCCCAACTCGTAAGTGCTGAGAACTTGGTCGGGGATTTGGGGGATTCCCAGAGAAGCGATAATTATAGAAACTAACTTACCGTCTTCGGGGTCGAATCTAAAGCCCCGCACCCTACCCAAAAGTTCGCCGGTTTCGGTAATAACTTCGCTGTTAATCAAAATGCTGTAGACTTCAACATCAACATCATCTTCGATCGCGCTCTCATCTTCCACCAACAGCACGTCGCCGATTTCACTGACATTGCTGAGGAACATAAACCTCGGCATTCCAGCGACCGCAAATATATTATCACGCAGACCGATCGCCACAACTTCCCGCCGATCGATGTCCACCCACAATTGACTAACCACCCCCAAGCGTTTACCTCTGTCGCGGGTGATGACCTGAGTGCCTAGAATATCGGAGCGTTGGCAGATTTGTTCGGATGTCATTCTAACTTTAATCCTGATTTATTAAGTACATATATCACTCAACACGAGCGTTAACATAAACTCCGGGACTACAACTTCAGCCCTATGACTTGAGTATAAGCTCCCCGCGCTTGAGTAACGCCAATTGTACGCTCAGCCGATTGAATCATAGGTCGCCGCAAACTCACAACAATAAACTGGGCTTGTTCAGACTGTCGTTTTATCATTCTAGCTAATCGCTCCACATTTGCCCCATCCAGAAACATATCCACTTCATCAAAAGCGTAGAACGTAGACGGGCGGTAGCGTTGCAGCGCAAAAATAAAACTCAGCGCCGTCAACGACTTTTCGCCTCCAGACATGGAAGCCAGCCGCTGTACGGGTTTGCCCTTCGGGTGAGCCACCAAATTCAAGCCACTGCTGAAGGGGTCTTCCTGGTCATCTAGCTGGAGATAGCCATCGCCTTCGGAAAGTTCCGCAAAGATAGTCTGGAAGTTCTCGTTAACCGCGTCGAAAGCTTCTTTAAAAGCGCGCCGCCTGAGTGTGGTAAAATTTTCGATTCTCAACAGCAGTTCAGTGCGTTCTCCTTCCAATGTCGTCAATTTTTGACTTAATTCTTGAAGGCGTTCTTGAGTGCGGTTGTACTCTTCCAAGGCTAGCATATTGACTGGTTCTAAAGCTTGAATGCGCTTGGCGATCGCCTTTACTTCCTGCTGCAATTCCGTCAAATTGGCTTTCTCGACATTTTCAGGAATTGACGGCACGGGGTCGGGCATTTCCGCCCGCTGCGTTTCCAAGAGAGTGCGGATGGCGGCTAATTGTTCCCGGCGTTCTTGCTGGGTTTCGTGCAGTTTTTGCAACTGCCACTGTAACTGTTGTTTGGCTAAATGCTGTTCTCGCAATTGAGATTCCGCCCGATCGCGCTCTCCCTTTTCCACGCCCAATTTTTCCTCAATTTCCCCCAAAGTCGCCTTAGCTGCGGCAATTTGTCCATCGAGTTCTAACTGCTGCGAAACAATGCGATCGAGCGCATCCGCCCCCGCGTTTTGCTGCACTTGCCATTCCTGCAATTTCTCGCTGCCTTCCTTAATTTTCTCTTCCAAGCGCCCGAATTGATTTTCCAAGTCTACAAGGCGCTGCTGGACGTTTCTCAGAGCCAATTCTCGCTCTTGGAGTTGCGCTTCCAAAGCGCGCAAACTCGATTGCATTTGTTGCCATTCGCTGTGACTGTTCGACTCTTCCAACTGCGCCAAAGTTTGGCGGTACTGCTGCAATTGAGTTTCTTGTGCCGGCAATTCTCGTTCCAGCAACTGCAATCTCGATCGCGAATTAGTTAATTCCTGTGTATTTTTCGCAATTTGCGATCGCACTTGTTCCTGTTGCGCTTGCAAATTCTTAATTTCTGAATCCAACTGTTCCAAGCGCAACTGATGTTCGCGCAAATTTTGTTTCGCTTCCATCAATTCTTGGCTGCGAGTTTTGACTGCTAGTGAAGCGCGATCGATCGCAATTTTGCACCGTTCCAAAATCCGCTCAATTTCCTCCAACCTTTCTTGCAGAGATGCGATGGTTCGGGCTTCACTAGCAGCCTCACTCGCCTCAACCGTGCCAAAATGCAAGGTAGATCTATTAGTAGAACTTCCCCCAGTCATCGCCCCGCTAGTTTCCAAAATTTCCCCGTCCAAAGTGACAATCCGGTACTGTCCCAAATAGCGGCGAGCATCGCTGAGGTTGCTAAACACAACCGTACTGCCAAAAACGTAAGCAAAAATTTCCTGATACCGCGAATCGCAATCAATCAAATTAACAGCCGCATCCACAAACCCAGCCGCGCGCCGCAAATTTTCATTCACCGAATACCTGCCGCCCCTAATCTTATTCAAAGGCAAAAAAGTCATCCTTCCCGCCCGTTTTTGTTTCAACAATTCGATCGCAGCAGCAGCCACGCTGTCATCTTCCACCACCATATTTCCCATGCGCCCGCCCGCCGCAATTTCCAGAGCCAACTGATAGCGCGGTTCCACCCTACCCAGTTGAGCCACCAAGCCGCAAACTCCGCCAATTCCGCTTTGCGCGACAATTTTGGCAGTAAACGTTCCCGTCGCTTCTTGCAGTGCTTGAAACTGCACTTCTAGTTTGTCTAATTTGCGCTGTCTTTCCCGCTGTTCTTCCAACAAACGAGTTTGAGTTTCCTGTTGCAGTTGCAATTCTTGTTCGGCTTCGACTAAAATTTGATTCAGCGATTCTACTTGCAAAGATGCCACGCCTTTGGTTTCCACAAGGCGATATTGCTGCTCTTTTTTCGCTGCAATTTCCTGTTCCAATACTTGCAGCGATTGGTTTTGTTCTTGAATTTGACTTTGCAGGCGATCGGCTCTTTCGCCAATGGTAGCTTGTTCTGTACGCTGCGGTTCCAAAGTTTGTTGAATTGTTTCGATTTGGCGGTGCAGTTCCGTTTGCTGCTGTACCCAAACTTCGGCCGTGGAGGCGATCGCATTTGCAACTTCCCGACTTTCATCTAAACTTTGCTGGGCTGCGTCCCGCTGTTCCTGCAAACTCCCCTGCTGAGACTTAACATAAGATATTTCTATCTCAATTTGCTCCAAACTTTGCCGGAATTGCCGAACTTCTTCCTCGGTTTGTGCTATATTAGCCGCCATTTGCCCAGCAGTTTTTTCCAAATCCTGTTTGCGGTTTTGCAGTTGTCGCCGTTCCGCTTCCTGAGTCGCAATCGTCGCTTGCAAAGCCAACAATTCCGACTCTCCCAAAGCTTTAACGCGGGCATTCAGCGCGTCTAGTTCGGCGGTTGCTGCTTGAATTTGGGTGCTAATTGTTTGCAGTTGTTCGGTAAGAGATGCCGAAGTGCGATCGCCCGTTTCGATTTGTTCGCGCAGTTTCCATTCTTGCTGCTGCAATTGCCGGAATTTCAGCACAATTTCCCATTGCGACTTTTCTTGAAATTCCGCCCGCAGCTTTTGATATTTTTCCGCTTTTGTGCGATCGGAAGCAAGTCTATCGCGCTGAGACATCAGCTCTTTTTCTACAATCCTGCTGCGTTCTTCCACCTCCTTAACTTCATCCAACTTCTGCCTAGCTAAAGAGATTTTGCGATCGAACTGAGCCACCCCAGCCAATTCGTCAATGATTTCTCTGCGTTCCTTAGAATTCATCGAAATAATGCTGGTAACGTCTCCTTGTAGCACGACGTTATAGCCTTCGGGATAAATTCGTAAGCGGTTGAGTTGTTCGTGAAGTTGAGTCAGCGTGCAAGGTTGGCCGTTAATGTAATAAGTTGAAGTGTAAGTACCTTGGCGAGTTACCCGAAGTTTGCGCGTTACACTCCACTCATCCGATTTTGGATTTTGGATTTTGGATTTTTTATTAGTAGCGAGTAGTTGTCCGTTGTTGTCTTGACTTGCTGCGATTTCAATCTCTTCTACGTCTTCAACAGATAACTCATCCGATTTTGGATTTTGGATTTTGGATTTTCGATTGGCA
>NZ_JAUBVD010000006.1:0-134889 GCF_036705675.1 Microcoleus sp. AT8-A3 | reverse complement strand
GATGATTGGCCGTTGTTGTCTTGAGTTTCGGCAATTTCTATCCCTTCGACTTCCTCTGCTTCAACAGATAACTCATCCGATTTTGGATTTTGGATTTTGGATTTTCGATTGGCAGATGATTGGCCGTTGTTGTCTTGAGTTTCGGCAATTTCTATCCCTTCGACTTCCTCTGCTTCAACAGATAACTCATCTGCTGCATTTTCCTCCTCATCTTCATCCTGGGCGAACCATTCGTCCCCCACATCTTCCAACGCAAAAGTCGCAGTCACGCTAGCTTCGATCGTACCGCGTTTGTTTTGGGCGCTGTTCACCAAATCCGGCAAACGTTCAGCCCGCATTCCCTTAGAACTCGAAAGTCCGAGACAAAACAGCAAAGCGTCGAGGATGTTGGACTTCCCAGAACCGTTGGGCCCGGAAACCACAGTAAAACCGGGCAGCACGGGAATGGCCGTCGTGCCGCCAAAAGATTTAAAGTTAGTCAGTTCGATCCGTTTAATGTGAACCATATGCTAGGAGTAGCTTTGGCTGCTTCGTGAAACTTATCTAAACTTGTCTAAACTCATTTTTAGACACAATTCGATTTCACTTCCTACGCTGTTGGGTAGACGGCTAATCCCAAGATAAGTAGGCTATTCCCCTCAAGCCGAGGGTTCCCAATTTAAAATATTCAAACTTGCGTTAAAATCCCGCTCCAAAGATATGCCACAAGTAGGACAGTCAAAAGTCCGAACGCTTAGTGGCATATCTTTTTTTGTGCCACAATTTGAGCAAGTTTTCGTACTAGGGAACCACTGGTCTACTAGCACTAAACTAGCTCCATACATAAGGCATTTGTAGTCGAGCTGACGTTTGAATTCGTAAAATCCCAGGTCAGATATTGCTCCAGCTAACTTATGATTCGCCATCATTCCTTGAACATTCAAGTTCTCAATCTTAATTAGCTTGAAAGTTTTAGCTAGGTAAGTTGTTAACTTGTGAAGGAAGTCTAAGCGAATACGAGCGACTCGTGCATGGATCTGACTAATTTTGTTGTAGGTTTTGCGCTGATTTCGAGAGCCTTTTACCTGTTTAGATGCTTGGCGCTGTAAAGTAGCAAGCTTGGTTTTCGCTTGCTTTAGCGGCTTTGGTGCATCAAAACTCTGTTGGGTTGATAGCGTGGCCGCATACTTGATGCCGACATCAATTCCTACAGAACCTTCAGACTGCCCACCGGGCAGGCGCTCTGCATCCACACAAAAGGAAACAAACCAGCGATTACCTTCTTTTGAAACCGTAAAAGTTTGAGAAATAAAACCACATTCTAACGGCTCAAAAAGTCGAAAAGTTCCCAACGTAGGAATCTTGATAGTGCTACCAGCGACTAACAAAAGTTTACCGTTAGATGAATCAACCGTAAAAGATTGACCGTCTCGCCGGCTGGCGAACTTCGGATGACCTGCTTTCCCCGAACGATATCGACTAAAAGCATCTTTTAAGTCAATCAAAGCGTTTTGATAAACTCGGCTAGACAACTGGTTCATCCAAGCAAATTCAGACGTTTTCTTGACGTGATTGGTGAGAACCTTCTTGACTTCGTTGAGTACCTTCGAGTCGGTAAATTTCCCCTCACTGTACATTTGAGTTCGCAGGCTCAACCCAAAATTGAAAACTACGCGCCGGAATCCTGCGTGTTTTGCCATCAACGTCGCTTCCTTGTTATTTAATTTTAGCGCCCGCTTGACAGCAAACATGAAACTTCCTCTCGGTGATTAACTGTGAATAAGTTTAGCAAAGTATTTGGCACTTAAGTTTTACTCTAGGTTGTTGTCACAGGTTAGCACAGGCAATGGGGCGATCGACAATGTGTTAACTTTCTAGCATTGTCGATCGAACAGATATCTTACACCTTTGTCAACAACCCAGCCGGCTTTTACTTCAAAAGATCGTTGACAAAGCTATAACATCTGTGATCCGAGCGACCGCTACAAATGAACGTAAATTTTGATACAGATAATTTCATGAGACTCGATCGACATTATTTATGCGATTAAACCTGAAAGCCTTACCCAGACTGAAGCTTGGCAAATATAATGCCGAGAATCCCTAATGTTACCCCTAGACATATAAAAACTTTCCGGTAAAATCGAACCAAAATTAATAATGTATAAAGTAACGAAGCGAATTATGGAGGGCAAACCCATTACACCAGCTCAGAACTCATCTAACCTGCCAGCTTCACCTGAAAGCGACCAACAAGTATTACAAATTTGGGGTCGCCAGCCCCTTAAAGGACACGTCAAAATCAGCGGCGCCAAAAACTCGGCCTTAGTCGTCATGGCAGGAGCCCTGCTATGCCCAGAGGATTGCCGTCTCCGCAACGTTCCCGGTCTAGTCGATGTCGCCCGCATGGGGCAAATTCTCTCGGCTGTAGGAGTCAAATTACAGCAGCACGGGGACGTTTTAGACATCAACGCCAGCAACCTCATAGACGCTCAAGCCCCCTACGAATTAGTCAGCCAACTGCGGGCGAGCTTCTTTATTATCGGCCCACTGCTAGCGCGTTTGGGATTTGCCAAAGTACCCTTGCCCGGTGGGTGCGCCATCGGTGCCCGACCCGTTGAACTCCACGTTCGCGGTTTGCAAGCCCTCGGTGCCGAAGTCCACATCGACCACGGCACCGTTCACGCTTACGTCAAAGGGCCGAACCGCCGCCTGAAAGGAGCCAAAATTTATTTGGACTACCCCAGCGTTGGCGCAACTGAAACTTTGATGATGGCGGCGACTCTGGCCCAAGGAGAAACCGTGATTGAAAATGCGGCTCAAGAGCCGGAAGTCGCAGATTTGGCGAATTTCTGCTGCGCCATGGGAGCAAAAATTCAAGGCGCTGGCACGAATACGATCGTCATTTCGGGAGTTCCCAAGCTGCACGCGGTAGACTATCCAATTATTCCCGATCGCATTGAAGCCGGAACATTTTTAGTAGCCGGAGCCATCACTCACTCCGAAATCAGTTTGTCGCCGGTAATTCCCGACCACCTGACCGCAGTCATTGCCAAATTGCAGACAATTGGGGCGAAAATTATTGCAGAATCCCCCGACATTTTGCGGATAGTTCCCGGCCAAACTCACTCGGCCACAGACATCGAAACTCTGCCTTACCCTGGTTTCCCCACAGATATGCAAGCTCAGTTTATGGCTTTGCTGACGCTGAGCGAGGGCGACAGCTTGATCAAAGAAACCGTGTTTGAGAATCGCTTGCGCCACGTAGCAGAACTCAACCGCATGGGCGCCGACATTCGCCTTAAAGGCAATGTCGCGATTGTGCGCGGAGTGTCGCGGCTGTCGGGTGCGCCGGTAGTGGCAACAGATTTGCGGGCTTCGGCGGCGTTAGTGTTAGCGGGACTTGCAGCCGATGGTGTCACCACCATCAGCAGCTTGCAGCATTTAGACCGCGGCTACGAGCAGTTAGAGGTGAAACTGCAAAAATTGGGCGCGAATTTGCGACGCGTGAAAGAGGGTACAGACCCGGCGACTGCTGAGGCTCCTGTCAATCCCGTGCGATCGGGTTTAAACTGTTAATTAGTCATTAGTCATTAGTCAGCAGTCATTAGTCATTAGGAAGAAGGAAAAAGGAAGTTCGGCAACGGATTCTGTAGCGGATGTAACGGATGTCAGGAAGAAGGAAGAAGGAAGAAAATTCCCAATTCCCAGTTCCCAATTCTCAATTCCCAATTCCCAATGACCAATGACTAATGACCAATGACCAATGACTAATGACTAATGACTAATGACTCAGGATTAAAATGTCGAACATACCGCTCATCGGTTTGAAAGCAGACCAGTTTCGCCACCCCCTAGACTTGGAAGCTACCAGCACTCTCAAACAACTGCCCGGCCTGGATTTGATGGTGCGGCAGTTGCTGGGACAACTGGGCGAACAGTTTTTCATGCTGGAAAATCTGGCTTCCAGCGTCCAAGTCGGGGAAAATCAATTGCCCCACCTGCATCAATTGTTGTTGGATGCCTGCAAAACTCTGGATTTGGAACCGCCGCAGCTTTATGTCCGCCAGCATCCGATGCCGAATGCTTACACCTTCGCGATGCGGGGAAAACAGCCTTTTGTGGTGATGCACACTTCTCTGATTGATTTGCTCACAGATGAGGAAGTTAAGGCAGTAATTGCTCACGAGTTGGGGCATTTGAAGTGCGAACACGGAGTTTACCTGACTCTGGCTAATTTAATTGTGTTGGCCGCCGGCCAAATTTCGCCGGTGGGAGCCGTGCTCGCCCAGGGTTTGCAGGCGCAAATGTTGGAATGGTTGCGGTGTGCGGAATTTACGTGCGATCGCGCCGCCTTGCTCGCCACTCAAGACCCAAGAGTGGTAGCATCGCTGTTGATGAAACTGGCCGGAGGTTCGCCGACTTTAGCTCCCAAACTGAATGTCGATGCGTTTTTGGCGCAGGCGCGGGCCTACGATGACCTCAGCAGCACTCAACTGGGAGAAATGCTCAAACAAGCTCAAACGGCTCAGTTGTCCCATCCTGTACCAGTATTGCGCGCCAGAGAGATCGATCGCTGGGCCAGTTCAAAAGATTATGAATCTTTGCTTGACAAAAATCGATCGGCGCTTTATGATGGTGAAACGAAAAAGGGCGGGTGGCGAAATTGGTAGACGCATCAGACTCAAAATCTGACACCTTACGGTATGAGAGTTCGATTCTCTCCCTGCCCACTAATAAAAAAGCTTAATAAATATAGGGTTTCAGATGATAAGTCTGGAACCCTAATTTATGTTGGGAATTGGGCATCGGGCATGGGGCATGGGGCATGGGGCATCGGTAACAACAGTCATTAGTCATTAGTCATTAGTCGTTAGTCGTTAGTCAGTCAACAGTCAACAGTCAACAGTCAACAGTCAACAAATTTTATGGGTGAAATCGCCGCTTTAGGCGCTGCATTTGTCTGGGCTCTATCTTCCACCATCTGGCAGCGAGTGGGACAGCAAATCCCCGCAGTGGTGCTAAACTTGCTCAAAGGCGCGATCGCCCTTTTCATGCTCCTTGCCACTGTACTAATTTTAGGTAAACCCTTACCCGCAATCAACCCTAATATTTTAGCAATGCTGCTGATCGGCGGCGCCCTAGGAATTGGCATCGGAGACACCGCTTTCTTTATCGTATTAAAATATTTAGGCGCGAGGCGAACGCTGCTTTTAGAAACCCTATCTCCCCCTTTAACAGCTTTATTGGGCTTAATATTTTTGCAAGAAAAGTTATCGCCCATTGCTTGTACTGGCATTCTTTTAACAATCTGCGGCGTAGCGTGGGTAATTGCAGAACGAACAGCCGAAACAACCTTACCATCAAAACATCTTTGGCAAGGATTAGCCATTAGTTTATTAGGACAAACATCCCACGCCGCTGGAGCTATTTTATCCCGCGCCGCCTTCACTCAAATAGATATTGATCCCCTGTGGACTGCGGCTTTGCGTTTGAGCGGCGGCATGGCAGTTATGCTATGCTTTTTGAACCCAAAAAACCTTGATAGTTTCAAACAATTAAAAGCGCCAAAACTATTAGGTGCAATAATTATAGCAGCTTTTTTAGGAACCTATCTCGGAATTTTTCTGCAACAGACTTCGCTGAAATATGCACCCGCAGCAATCGCTCAAGCACTCAGTTCTACCAGTCCCCTATTTATACTGCCTTTAGCGGTGCTGGCGGGCGAAAAAGTGAGCCTTCGGGCTGTTGTGGGGGTAGTTGGTGCGATCGGCGGAATCGCCTTATTATTGGGTTTGAAGTGATGATATTTTAGAGAGAAGTGTGGCGTGTCGCTAAACAATCAAAAAATAGGCTCTTTCTTAGTTAGTGTCCTTAAATATTAGTTTAAGTAGCCAAAAACTCAACTAGGTCTGAATTGACTGAAAAAACGCATCATATCAAATCCGACAAGTTAAAATAAAACTCTACGGAGAGATTGAGAAGCAAATTGCAACCGATCGCCCGAAGTAAGAGGAAGTGATTTATGCTTCTCATACTTAGGTAAAACAACTGGCAGAAATCCGTAAGGATTTTGACCTGATTATCCCGTACATCACGCAGGTAACAGCTAATCCGAATACTTGAAGCTGAAAAAGTGCGATCGCCCTTACATCCCAAATTGTCAAAAAGCACGCGCGGCGCAGCTATCCCGTAGGGAATCGCCCTTATATTATTTAGAGAAGAAACGGCCCGAATAATATTTCTTCATCGATTCGTGAGAAATAATCCCATGACAAGATTCGTCTCTCGGCAAATCTCCTCTCGCTTCCAGCCAAGGCATTTCACTGCAAATCATTCGTTCCAAAGTTTCATCATCATACTCAAAATATGCCTCCGCAACTTCTTCGATAAATTGCCCAACTTTTTGGGGAATTTTCGGTTGTTCGATTTTCTCTGTAATGCGTTCCCAACTAAATTGGCGTTGATACTTTTCTAATAAATCAGGAATAACCGGCCCGTGAATCCCTGCTTGAAAATCTGCATCAAATAGTGGCTTTCCGTAAACTCCTAAATACCAAGCTTGAGCGTAATATATAAGTTTTTGTAGCTTGTAGGCGTTGATTGCTACATTAGTTTGGGCGGCTAACCAAATAAAAGCATTTGCAATATCTTGCTCACTCACTTTTACTGAATTACCGGGAACCGCAACAACTTTGAGTTGATTTTTGCCTATCTGTTCCAATAGTTCCGAAACTGACAAGTTAAATTCTGCGGCAATTTGCTCAACTCTTTGCCAAACTGGAGAACTCACAGTTATTTGATATTCATTTTTTGTTGAGATAGCTTCAGTCATAGCCGTCCTTATAGCTGACTTAAATAATTCTAGCAAACAGTGCGGAATAATGACTGACGTAATAGCGATCGCCCTTACATCCCAACTTGTCAAAAAGCACGCGAGGCGCAGCTATCCCGTAGGTAATCGCCCCTGCTTGACCGATCGCCTCCACTCTGGTTAATATACAAGAGTAAGCTTTGGAAAGAGTGCTTGAAACTGCCCAATTATGAAAGAGCAGTCGTTCCTGAAAAGAAAATTACCGAATATCTGCTCTCACTCACCCACCGCGACGGGAAAAGCAAAGCAAAATTTTTTTTACGGTTTGGCTTTTCAGTTGATGCTTGGGAAATCATGGCAACGGCCTTGCTGCGTCATGCCGCCGACCATGAATTAGCTAAAATTGAAGAATCTCCTTTTGGCAGTCGGTACGTTATTGAAGAAGAAATGCTAGCAGCAGATGGCAGAAAACCCTTTGTGCGTTCTGTTTGGTTTATTGAAACCGGAGGCGACACTCCCAGGCTAGTAAGTGCCTATCCACCAGATTAAAAAATAAAATGATTCAAGAACTTGACAGCATTGTTTTAACAATTGATATCCCAGAAAAAAAATTAAGCCAAGGCGATATTGGCACTGTTGTTTTAGTACATCAAGGTGGGGTAGGATATGAAGTAGAATTTGTTACCTTGACGGGGAAAACATTAGCTATTATTTCACTCTTTAGCTCCCAAGTCCGTCTCATAGGTGATAGAGAAATTGCTCACGCCCGGATGCTAGCTTGAGCCCTATCTAAATGGAAGCGAAAATTATAAGGAAAAATCCAAGCTTCACAGGCATCATTTACCAAGAAGAAGATATGTACATTGCCGAATGTCCTGAAGTCAGCACGGTTGACCCAGGCGAAACCATAGAAGAAGCGATCGCCAATCTTAAACAAGCTACAAAACTCTATCTCGAATAATGTCCATTATTAGAACCCCGACTTATTAAAGAAGCCGAGGCTCTAGCTACTCTTACAAATTGCAACTCATATCCCCAGATAATTGACTGAAACGCGCATTTTCCCGATAGTCTACCGGACAGTCAATCACGCAAGGGACATCTTGAGCAAGGGCTTCTTTCAGAATCGGAATAAAATCTGTTGCAGATTCCACTCGATAGCCTTTTAAACCCATACTTTCCGCAAATTTCACAAAATCGGGATTGCCAAATTTGACGAAATCGGAATGACCAAAATAATCTTGCTGCTTCCATTCAATTAACCCGTAACCGCCGTCATTAAATATCAGCGTCACAAAATTAGTACCGACTCGCAAAGCAGTTTCTAACTCTTGGCAATTCATCATAAAACCACCGTCGCCGGTGGCGGCTACTACTTTGCGATCGGGATAAACGAGTTTTGCAGCTACCGCACCCGGAATCGCAATTCCCATCGCCGCAAAGCCGTTGGAAATCAAACAGGTATTCGGGCGATCGCAATGATAGTGCCGCGCGATCCACATTTTGTGAGCTCCGACATCAGATATAAGAATATCTTCCGGGTCCAGGATTTGCCGCAAATCGTAAATGAGTTTTTGTGGCTTGATCGGGAAACCGTCGTCGGCTGCATATTGTTCGTACCCAGCCCGAATATCCGCCCGCAATTGCTTAGCAAAAGGGTCTACTTTCTCCATGCGATCGGCACGCTGCAAAATTTCATTGAGAGAATCAGAAATATCCCCCACAACTTCTATAAGAGGAATATAACTGCTGTCAATTTCTGCTGGCAGAGCTCCAATATGAATAATCGGAATTTTTCCTTCAGGATTCCACTTTTTCGGGGAATATTCAATCAAATCGTAGCCAACAGCAATCACTAAATCCGTTTCTTCAAAAGCACAGCTAATGTAATCGCGTTTTTGCAAGCCCGTCGTCCACAGTGCCAAAGGATGAGTGTAAGGAATCACACCTTTGCCCATGAAAGTATTAGCTACAGGGATATTCAATCGAGTAGCAAATTGTGTCAAAGCATCGCTGGCGTTAGCGCGGATCGCACCGTTTCCTACTAAAAGCAGAGGACTTTTTGCCTTGGAAATTGCCACAGCGGCTTTATTCAAGCTTTGGTAAGCGCCAAAAGTTTTTTCGCGGTTGTCTTTGGTGAGCGGATCTCCTTCAGCAGGCATGGCTGCGATGTTTTCAGGTAAGTCAATGTGAACTGCTCCCGGCTTTTCACTTTGAGCTACTTTAAAAGCTTTGCGGACAATTTCTGCCGTCGTGCTGGGGCGAACAATTTGAGCATTCCACTTAGTAACTGGCGCAAACATGGCGACCAAATCTAAATATTGGTGCGATTCTATGTGCATTCTGTCTGTGCCGACTTGTCCGGTAATTGCTATTAAAGGAGCGCCGTCTAAGTTGGCGTCAGCAACTCCTGTCATTAAGTTAGTTGCCCCAGGGCCCAAGGTGGACAAGCAAACGCCGGCTTTGCCGGTGAGACGACCGTAAACGTCTGCCATGAATGCGGCGCCTTGTTCGTGGCGAGTAGTAATAAATTTAATTGAAGAGTTTCTCAGGGCTTCTAGAACTTCTAAATTTTCTTCTCCGGGAAGTCCAAAGACGTATTCGACGCCTTCATTTTCTAAACATTTTACCAATAGTTGAGCTGTGTTCATTTCCGTTTCTCTCCTCGGTTAATGGTTTTTTTGTCTTTTTCAACCGATCGCAAAAATACTAAATGGGAATTTTTAACCGCAGATAAACGCAGATAAACGCAGACTTATGTAGATTTGTGCGATCGGTTGAGAGAGTGGGAGCTTATTTCACCCACACTGTTTTTATGTTAACAAATTCGTGCATTCCTTGGATGCTCAATTCGCGTCCGTAACCGGAGCGTTTGATACCGCCGAAGGGCAATCTAGGGTCGGATTTTACTAAACCGTTGATGAATACCGCGCCCGCCTCTAGTTCGGAAATAAATCGATCGCTCTCTGAGTTTACTGTAGTCCAAGCTGACGCACCCAAGCCAAAAGATGTGCTATTTGCGAGTTCGATCGCCTCCTCGATGCCTGCAACCCGGAATACTAAAGCTACGGGCCCGAAAAATTCTTCTTGACGGGCAGAGGCATTCGGCGGAATATCTGTCAGAATAGTTGGCAAGTAGAAATTGCCGGCTTTCTCTGACAATGGGCGGCCACCTGTCAGAATTTTTGCTCCCGATTGGATGCAATTTTGCACTTGATTGTCCAAGTCTTTGAGGATGGCGGGAGTAGCTAAAGGGCCGATATCGGTTTCTGGCAACATCGGATCGCCTACTTTTAATTGCTCGAATTTTTCGACAAATCCTGTGATGAATTCGTCGGCTATCTCTTCTGCTAAAATAAAGCGTTTGGCGGCGATGCAAGATTGACCGTTATTGAGCATCCGGGATGTCACAGCAGTTGATAAAGCTGCTGCTACATCGGCGCTCGACATCACAATAAATGGGTCGCTTCCTCCCAATTCCAGCACTACTTTTTTCAAATTTTTGCCCGCATTTGCTGCCAAACTTTCACCCGCTGGTTCGCTACCGGTGAGGGTTGCTGCTTTTATACGATCGTCCGCAACGATATTGGCTACTTTGTCGGCGCCCACTAACAAAGTTTGAAAAACGCCTTCGGGAAAGCCAGCTTCCCTGAAAATTTCTTCGATTTTCAAAGCGCACTGAGGCACGTTGGAAGCGTGTTTAAGCAAGCCGACATTGCCCGCCATCAGCGCCGGCGCCGCAAACCGAAAAACTTGCCAAAATGGGAAGTTCCACGGCATAACGGCTAAAATAGCGCCTAGCGGTTGGTAGCGGACAAAGCTGCTGCTAGCGTCAGTGGTTGCCGGTATGTCTGCCATAAATTGAGCGGCATTTTTGGCGTAATAGCGACAAACTAAGGCGCATTTTTCGACTTCGCCGATCGCAGATTTGAGCGTTTTACCCATTTCCAGAGTCATCATTTCAGCGTAAATTTCGCGATCGCGCTCCAAGATGTCTGCAGCTTTCTGCATCCACAGAGCTCTCTGCTCAAACGGCAGTTGGCGGTATTTTTTAAAAGCTTGCTGTGCTAATTCCAGCTTAGCTTCGATTACCTCATCCGCGATCGGCTCGAAAGTTTTCAGCGTTTCTCCCGTTGCCGGGTTGATAGTAGCAATAGCCATTGTTTCATCTCCTGTGTGAAAAACACAAAACTCCCTGCTAGTTTTGAGCCGAGGCAGGGAGTTGTATCAAGGTATTACAAAATAGGAATTTACCAGCCACGTTTTCTTTCAGATTTTGCTAAGTTGCAAGTGCCGCGATTTGTTTAAATTTCTCTACTTTTTATTATAGTTCAGAGTCTCGATCGCAAATCTTAAGAAAATTTGTCTTTCTGAAATCACGCACAAATCACCAGAACACGCTAGACGGCCTGTTCTGTTCCACAAAAGTTAAATGTTCTTCTGGGGCGTCCCGCCCGCCCCAGACAGCTTGATTCACAATTAAAGGTGCAAGATGGAGGAAATATAAATATCTGATCGGGTGTCCCGCCCGCCTTGCATTCTCAAGAACAGGCCCGACGGCCTGTTCCACTAAACATTTCTCAATTCCTCTCCCTCAAACAGACTGTTCCTGAACGTAATCCTGCACGTAAGACTGATAGTAATACCTGCTGCCTTTATCGTTATTCGCCACCATTCCCAACAGCGGAATTCCCGCCATTTTCAAATCTTCAAAAGCCAACAACAGCGCCTCCCGCTCAGTTTGATGCAGCCCCACTACCAGCATCAATCCGTTAGTGTGAGCCGCCAACAAATTCGCATCCGCCAAACCCAAAAGTGGTGCAGTATCGTAAATAACTAAATCAAAATGACTTGACAAAGCTGCCATTAAATGCTGCATTTTTTTGGAAGAAAGCACCTTTGTGGGATCGAAAGGAACCGGGCCGGAAGTTAACACAAACAAATTTTCATCGCGGGGCGATCGCACAATCACCTGTTGCACATCCAGATCATCAGCAATCACATTGTGCAAGCCTTGCCAATTCGGTAAACCCAGCATTTCGTGTACCTGCGGGCGCCGTAAATCCCCATCCACCAACAGCACTTGCTGCCCCATTGCAGCCGCCGCCCGCGCCAGATTGACTGCTACCGTAGACTTGCCATCACCTACTTGACAAGAAGTAATTACACAAGAATTGATCGGAGTATCAACGTTTAGTAAGCGAATATTCGCATTGAGCGATCGAAAAGCTTCCTGAAAAGCATCCGTCGGCATCGGCGAAATTGCCACATCCACCGGGCTTGTCTCAGCAGGAGGAAGTCTCAAAATTTTATCGCTAGCAGGAATTACCCCCAACAAAGGCAGGCGAATCGACTGTTTAACATCCTCTGGAGTTTGGAACACCGTTTTATTTTTAAACCGTTCCGCCAACTGCGCCGCCAGCATACCAAACAGCATACCAGCCAATCCCCCCAAAGCCAAATTCAAAGGCATAATCGGAGCAACAGCCATCAACTCGCCATTTTTGTAACGCGGAATTTCAGGCTTAGCAATAACTTCCCAAGCCACCTCTTTTTTGCCCACAGCTTCAAGCTGCAAAGCTTGCTGTTTTGCCAGCAAACCATTCAGCGTATTGTTAGTCACGTCCAACTCGCGCTGCAAATCGGAATAGCGCCGCAAAATCACCGGGAATTTTTGAGAGTATTGATTCAACTGCTTAGCAGCTTGTTCCAAAACTTGATTCCGCACGCCCAGCACCTGAATTAAATTAGCAGTACCGATAAACTGCTCGATTAACTTAATCCGCACCGGATCTTGAAAAGCCAGCACTTGTGAATTTACCTTAGCCAAATCAGTTCCCAGAACTTGTTGGGCTTCTTTCTTCAATAAAGGAATCAGGTTTTTGCGCTGTTCTCGCAACAATTGCATTTGCGGAGTTTCGTCTGTAAACGTAGCCGAGTTAATCGCAATTTGCCCTTCTAATTGCTGCAATTGAGTCAGCATCCCTTGATAGCGGGGAGCTTGACTCAGAGCCGAGGCCATCAGCGCTTGCTTCTGGTTTAATCCAAGCTGATTTTGCAGATTGGAATAGAGCAATCTCTGCTGATTGAGCTGCGTTTGCGCTTCCAATCTTTGCGTTTGAAGTTCACTGATTTGCTGCGCGAGTTGTTGCGTTTGAATTTGCGGGTCGATGAAATTGTACTGCTGCCGCAACTTTTGAATTTCTGTTTGCAGAGCTTGTTGGCGCTTTTGCTGATTGGGAATTTTCGATTTTACAAAATCCAGAGTCTGACTAATTTGAGTTGTGGTATCTTGCACGCTGTAGTTGCGGTAGCCTAGCGCCACTTTTTCCAAAACAAACTGAATTTTTTTCGGATCGTAATCCCGATATCTAACTTCGATAATCTTGGTATTTTTGAATCGATTAATTGACAACCTAGTTTCCTGAGAAAACGGCAAATTATCTGCTTTTTGGTTCAAGAGGTAGTTGTAATTTATGTCAGGATACTTAGCCTGCAACTCTTTAACAATCGGCGCCATTACTTGCGGGCTTTGTAAAACTTGAATTTGCGATTCGTAGTCAAAACCAGCATTTTCTGTCGTCGCGGGCGCCGCTGGTTGCAGTTTCAGCTCACCCGAGTAAATTTTGGCTAAAGTATTTTGCGTAACGGCTGGTTCTACTAATAATTGAAAGCGCCCTTCGTACTCGCTTTTTTGATTCAGTGTCCAGGCGAAAACTCCGGTAGTCACTGCCGCTGCTACGCCGATTACTAAGATGGAGCGACTGCGGCAAACTTCCCAAAAAGTTAACTCTTCTGTCTCGGTTTTGTTGCTGCCTAAAAATTGATCTTCTCCATAAAGCCCAGAAGACATTTTTTGCAAATCAGCGGCTTTTTTATGATTAAACAGTGCTACTTGAGATTGTTTCCCTGGTTTCATTTGATTTCTACAACTTATTAGTTTAAACGTCTGTATTGGTGGCGGAGTTTCAGGAAATCGGTTGATTCCTCGATATTGCATTACCAAACCGCAATATTTTCTCTAAATCGGGTTTTTGAGGTCTTAATGCCAGTTTATTCAAATCACCGAAAAATATCGAACAACCGAAATATTCCTAACAGCGGGCTGAGAGGAGCGAGAGTCCCTCCTACATTATCCGAGAACGTAGCGCGACCCGATCGCCTTACCATAATTACATCATTATTTTTCAGTTTGGGATTAGTTTCTTCATTGGCAGTTGCAGAAAAATCCACCTTAACAGTTAGCTGCGAAACGGTGCCGTTAGGATTGAGGCGAATTAAATTCACCGAATCCATTTCTGCCCGCGCTTTATTAAAACCTCCCGCTGCTACCAGCGCTTGATTTAAAGTAGTGTTGGGCACCACCGCAATCGTTCCCGGTTTCACGACTTCTCCTACAATGTTCACCCTAATCGTATCCGGTGAAAAATTAGAATTAGCAACTTGTTCGTCTTGGGTTTCATCGAGGTTTTCGGCTTTGGGGACGATTACTGTATCTCCCTGTTGTAGCGCTAAATCTTGGGATACATCTCCCCCTTCCAAAAGTTGCCACAAATTGACATTAATAATTTGTTCTGTACCCGCCCGCGTCAGGCGGCGAACTTGTATTTGTCGGATATCAGCTACCGGCGTAATGCCGCCCGCCATTTTAATTGCCCTCGTTACAGTTTGCTGCAAAACACTTTCCCCGCCGTTGGTTTCGCTGGCAGCAAACAAACCAGAATTTTCACCCATTTCATTCTCTTGTACCCTACTTTGAGCCTCTTTTGTCAAAGTATAAGTACCGGGGCGAGTTACTTCGCCCACCACAGCAATATTAATTGGTTGAGTGCTTTGTCCGGTAATGTTAGCTACTGCTAAAGTCGGTGCTTCTTGGCGGTTGAGGCTAGTTACAGTGGGAATAAATATAGTATCGCCGTCGCGCAAAGTCATATCGGCCCGCAAATCGCCGTTTTGCAATAATTCCCACAAATCCACACTAATAATTTGTTCCGGTGCGTTGCGCTGGGGGCGGCGGATTTTGATTTGTCGCACGTCTGCTGACTGGGTAATTCCGCCTGCCATTCGCAGAGCCCGCGATATCGTTGGCATTTGAGTTCCCATTTGCTCTGCTGTGCCTCCGGGGCCTGCTGCTGAGGATATTGTATAGGCTCCGGGGCGGTTGATTTCGCCCGCGATCGCAATTTGCAAAGGACGCGGCGCCAGCAGTTTCAGGGTAATCCAAGGGCGTTTGAGGTATTTGCCGTATTTGTCTTTAACAGCATTAGAAGCTTGTTCTAGGGTCATCCCGTACACCGAAACGCTGCCAATTAACGGCAAACTCAGGGAACCGTCGGCCTGTACTTGGTGTTGACCGTTGGGGCCGCTGTATTCCGGGACGTTGAAGATGTCCATTTGAATACGATCGCCCGCGCCTAAAGTGTAAACTTCCGATCGTACACTTGAAGGTTCAGTTGCCGGAAATCCCGGAAATCCCGGCGCTGCGGGTACTGGTACAGGAACAGGAGAACCCGCATCCGCAGGAGGAGGAGGAGGAGGCATAAACTGGGCCGCTGCAGGAGATGAACCCACCGCCGCCAGCACTGACACTGTTAAACTTTGAATCATTAAACTTTTGACAGCATTGCTTGCCCAATAACTTAGCTTGCAGCTTTTGCTGGAAATGTCTCCCTGAGCCCCTCTTCTTGCAGGAAATGGGAGAAATTCTTCACCCTCCCTCTCCGCGAAGGGAACACAAGGGTGAGCTTTTTTCTCAAGTTGCACGCCGTGCGAATAACTTTTCACCACCATCGCTTTTTGCCCCTATCCTCATCCAACCCCGCCAACATCAAATGTAACCCAACTGTTCTAACTTGGTCAGAACTTTTTTAACACTCTCTTCCACAGTTTCTCGCTCTGTGTAACAAATAATCTCAGGATTAAGCGGTTCTTCATAAGGATCGTCAATTCCCGTAAAACCCTTAATTTCTCCTGCTCTCGCCTTAGCGTATAACCCCTTGACATCGCGACCTTCGCACACTTCTAACGGCGCTGTGATATATACTTCAACAAAATGGGGCTCCATTGCTCTAATTTCGTCGCGAATTGCTCTGTAGGGGCTAATAGCTGCGGTCATTACGGCTACTCCATTGCGGCTCAGCAGGTGAGCTACAAATCCAATCCGCCGAATATTAGTATCTCTGTCTTCTTGGCTAAATCCCAAACCTTTTGACAAGTTGGTGCGAACGACATCTCCATCTAATATTTCCACTTTGCAACCTCTTGCCTTCAATTCAGGTTCGAGAGCTTTGGTGATAGTTGTCTTGCCGGAACCGCTCAGCCCGGTGAACCACAAAATAAAACCTTTTTCCATTTTCAATTGCTTGGTTAGTAGTGAGTAGTGGGGAAATTACGCGACGTATGACTTTAGTGTCCCGGTTCCCCATTTTCTGATTCTTTTTGATTTGAGATGCGATCTGACTTTCACAATAACTAATTTTTTTTTTTACCGCAGAGGACGCAGAGGACGCAGAGGTAGAGGGAAGAGGAGAAAGAGGTAATTTTAAAATCTGTAGGGTGCGCCGCCTGTGTACCCTTACATTCAATGGGCGCCAACGCCGAACATCTATCCTCTGGGTGCTTGTGGTCGCACCTTACATGATGAATGAGCCTCTTGCAATCTAAAATCTAAAATCTAAAATCTAAAATGGTATTGCCCATGTCTTCGGTCTTAAAAGCAGATGTTTTGGTAGTCGGTGGCGGCACTGGCGGCACTGCCGCAGCCGTGCAAGCAGCCCGCCGAGGGGCCAAAACTATTTTAGTAAGTGAATTCCCCTGGCTGGGAGGAATGCTGACTTCTGCTGGCGTTTCTGCCCCCGATGGCAATGAATTAGCAGCTTTTCAAACTGGTTTGTGGGGCGCGTTTCTCCGGGAACTCCAGCAGCGACAGCCGGGAGGTTTGGATTGGGGCTGGGTAAGTTTTTTTACTTACGATCCCCGCATCGGTGCTGAAATTTTTGCTGATTGGGTTAAATGTTTGCCGAACTTACAGTGGATTTCTGGACAAATCGCTCATGATGTGCTACGGGAAAGATATCGCATTTCTGGCGTTCGGTTTGCAGATTTTACTGTTTCGGCCAAAATCACTTTGGATGCAACGGAATTGGGAGATTTGCTGGCTTTAGCGGATGTTGGGCACCGCTGGGGTTGGGAATTCCAAGCCGAGTGGGGAGAACCCAGCGCGCCGGCTGCCTCTAATGCTCTCACAGAGCGTTATTCGGTGCAAGCTCCGACTTGGGTGGCAATTATGCAGGATTTTGGTAAAGGTGCGGTGGCGCCAGAAATTCCCGCGCCGCCTGTTGAGAATCTCGATCGATTTATCGGTGCTTGGGACGGTTACACTCCCGAACAATTTCTCAATTACGGCAGGCTTCCGGGGGGATTGTTGATGATTAATTGGCCGATTCGAGGTAATGATTATGGTGAAGGAGTCGATCGACTAATTGCATCTAAAGCATCTCGACAAGAATTCCTCCAAGAAAGTCTCTGGCACAGTCAAAGTTTCGCCCGCTTCATTCAAACGCAACTCGGCCCCCGCTACGGCCTTGCACAGAATATTTTCCCCCTTTCAACGATCGACAATCAACAAAATTCTTCCCTTCTTTCTTCCTTTGCCTTACATCCTTACTACCGAGAAAGTCGGCGCTTGCGGGGAGTACAAACAATCACAGAACAAGATATTTTGCCGATTGTCGGGGGCAGAGTCGCGAAGTTGCCGATAAATTCTGAGGGCATTTGTGAAACAATTGCGATCGGGAACTATGCCAACGATCACCACTACACCAGTGGCGACATTCCCTTGCAGCCAAAATCGATCCGCTGGGGCGGCCGCTGGACTGGAACTCCGTTTACCATTCCTTACAGCGCGCTAATTCCTGCGAGTACGGACGGTTTGCTAGTCTGCGAAAAAAATATTTCCGTATCTCACATCGCTAACGGTGCAACTCGCTTGCAACCGACGGTAATGAATATTGGACAGGCGGCGGGGATGGCGGCGGCTTTGTGCGCGGAATCTGGATGTCAGCCGCGGGAGTTGCCGGTGAGAGTTTTGCAGGAAGCTTTGCTGCAAGATTCCGAGGCGAGTGCGGCGGTTATTCCTTTATTTAATTTGACACGGGATCGATCGGACTGGCTCGATTGGCAACGCTATTATCTCGATCGACCCCAAGCATATCCCGCCAGCGGCGAATGTCAGGAGTCAGTAGAAAAACCAAGCAGTCAAACAGCAAATACCCACAGCCAATTTTCTGGCATTTTCCGTCGCCTCGGCGAACAAGACTGGACACTAACGCTGACAAGCCCCGCATCTGCGGCCGGTCAAACTTGGCAACTCGTGACTTTGGACTCGGAAACCGACAAATTTTTACACAATTGCGAAACCGAAAAGCCTCTGACAGTATGGGGCCGGCTGAATTCGGCAGGTGCTTGGCTGCTGGCGGTAGCAGTAGAATAGAAGAGGTGAGGTTTTTTGCAGAGATCCGAAAAATTCACAGAAATTTATCCTGATAGATCGGGGAGAGTCCGTATCAGTTAATAGACACTGACACGGATACTACCCATGCAAACTTACACACCAGTTGCTTTACTGAGTCTTTTGGACGTTACTTTGAGCGCCACTGTCGTTCGAGCCTTTGAATCCCTCGTCGGACTGCTGGAAGTTGCCACCGCTTCATACATTTTATCCGCCCAAACCGAACAAAGGGGCGATCGTTCTCCTGAAAGAGGCAGCGGACGCCGAGAGTTCAGTGAACCTAATCTTTACACTCATCAACTACAAGCATTTTAATGACATTGGACGAAAGCGATTTCCGTTATTGAGTTAGTTTCTGCCGCCCGTGTCGAGCGCTGAATCTGATTTCCTGGGATGATAGTTTTTCTGGTTTCCAAGGCAACTGCATTTCTTGTTTACAGTCATTAGGATATTCTTTTATGTGATGATAGCATATAAACCTTAAACCGCCATCTATCGAGACATTGAAGCTCGTATTTGGCGGTTTTGTATATTATTGCAACCTTCTGGGTAGTGCAATTAGGATTTTTTTTTACTGAAGCAAGAAATTTTATTTCATTTTACATCGACTTCTGGCTGCTCTCATAGATCAGATGCTACGCATCTAAAGTGTCTGTTGCTTCGGAAGGGGGAGAGGGTGAGAAAGGGAGAGGTAAAGATAATTTTCCGCTTTTTATACAATGATTTTAGGAGACAATTTAAAGGCGCGATAGCTTAACTAAAGCCTTTTTCCTTCTTTCTTTTTCCTTCTTCCTTATGATTCCTGATTCCTGATTCCTGATTCCTAATTCTCTAGTTTGATAATTTCAGGGAAATTCATCCTGATAGGCCAGGGTAAATGTCGTATCTCTAAATAGATACTGAGACGAATACTACCCATGAAAACCTACACTGCAATTGCTTTACTGAGCCTGTTGGGCATTACCTTGAGTGCCAGCGCCGCTCAAGCTTTTGAATCTCCACTCCCCATGCTCGAAACTGCCACCGCCCAATATATGTTGTCAGCCCAAACTCAACAAAAGCCCGAGCGTCCTATTAAGAGGCGAGGCAACCGCAGGGATTTTACCGAGTCTAATGTTTACACTCATCCGCTACAAGATTTCTAATCGCACTGGAGGCAAGTGATTACCACAAGTGAGTTGCTTTGGGTCGTTCATTCGATCGCTCGATCGGATTTTCTGGGATTCTAGTTTTTCAGGTTAAGCGACAACTGCACTTTTTGTGGACAGTTATTAGGAGATTTTTTTTAGTGTAAGAAATGTTAGCATATAAAGGGGGAACCGCCATCTACCTAGAGATAGATTCTAGTATGTGGCGGTTTTGTATTGAAAACGCTTCAATTAAACAAGCACTAACCACAGGCCTCGGATCATCTGGGTTTTTCAACCGATATCCCTCGCCCCCCACGCCTTATTTTGGCGTTGCACAATTTGAGGCGGATTTTTGTGGGCTGTCCCGCCTGCTGTGAAAATACAGCGGACTGGCTACGATATCCCATCCCACCAAACTATCAAAATCTTCCCGCAATTATGCAACAGCCTTATTTTAGTTGATAAAACCGGGTTTGGGCATCCATGACTATTCAAGAATTAGGGGCTCGGAGTCGCCTCAAATTCCTGGCATCGCAACAGTTATTTACCTTCTCCCCCCCACAGGTAGGGTTTAATTTTCAACCGCTGCACTATAATAAACGTGCGATAACTAACTTATATATAGGTAAACTGTCAGCGCAGAGGGTGCAGCAATCTACTTAAATTGGCCACCAATAAGAACCACTTATGCGGTGTTGATAGCCTTTAAGCCCATGCCCCTGTTACCTCAGGGAAATTAACTAACCTGAATATTAGGGTAGCTGGCAAGCTTTCCGGCGACAGTCGGCTATGCTTGATTCGGCGCTCTCGCAATAATTTAATGGAGGATGACAAAATGCCTCCTAATTTGGCTATTTCGGGGATAGTGATGAAAAATGACTCTTTGGATCTGGTCAAAAGCCTCAGCCCTAGTGCAATGGATCAGATCATGCTATATCTGGCGTTTAGCGCCATGAGAACCAGTGGGCACAGGCACGGGGCGTTTCTAGACGCGGCCGCAACGGCGGCTAAGTGTGCCATTTATATGACTTATATTGAGGAAAAAAACAACCTGCGGATGACCGGACACTTGCATCACATTGAGCCTAAACGGGTGAAGGTGATTGTTGAAGAAGTCCAGGAAGCTCTGACTCAGGGAAAATTGCTGAAAATGTTAGGTTCGCAAGAACCTAGATATTTGATTCAGTTTCCTTATGTCTGGCTGGAACAGTATGGTTGGATGCCGGGACGCCCTCGCATTCCGGGAAACAATTTGACTGTAGATGAAAAAAAATATCTCGAAGGCAAGATTCCTCCGAATCCGCCGGATGCTCAACTGATCAATTCTTTTCAGTTTATGGAGTTGATTGAGTTTCTGCACAGGCGATCGCAAGAAGATATGTCTCCAGAAAGACGAATGCCTTTGAGCGAAGCTCTAGCAGAACACATTAAGCGGCGCTTGATCTATTCTGGGACAGTGACTCGCATTGATTCTCCTTGGGGAATGCCGTTTTATGCCCTCACTCGCGCTACTTACTCTCCGGCAGAGCAGGAAGAGCGGACATTTACTATGGTTGAGGATACGGCTAGATATTTCCGGCTGATGAAGGATTGGGCGGAAAAACAACCGAAGGTGATGCGAATTATGGAGACTTTGGATATTCCGCCGGAACGGCTCGACCAAGCCCTTGAGGAATTAGATGAAATTATTCGCAATTGGGCCGATCGCTATCACAAGCGGGGCGAACCGACGATGATTTTACAAATGGTTTTTGGGCCGCAAGACGACGCTTAGTTTGATTAACTATTAATCATTAGTCATGAGTTGATTGCTTGAGACTAATGACTAATGATTAATAGCTAATAGCCCTGGACGGCGCGAGCGACTTTTTTTCCAAAAATACTGCGTTATATCATGTCCGATCGAGTGACCGCGATTAAAATGGCGGGTTTTTGAGATTGTCAATTATTGGCAGATATTTTTCCTGAACCCGCCCCTACCGTATTAGGGGTAATCGACCGGACATAATATTAATCGTTGGAATTGTCGTAAAAAACCAAGTTGATTGGGCCGCGAATGCGTCCCGGATTAACTAAGTTAAAAAAGCTCTCCATGTCGCCGCTAAAATAATCGCTGCGATCGCTCCTATGAGTGTATTAAAAAAATTTACCACCTCGTTGGTCAGCCACTCAAACTTTGATTGCACCGTCGCCCCAATCACGCTCTCGATGTTCGTGGCAATAAAAGCCGCAATAACACAAAAAACAATTCCTGTCAAGTCAATTAAACCGACGGCCCAACTCAAAAGCGCAATCAAAATTGAGCCGACAATACCTGCGATCGTTCCTTCCAAACTTACTGCCCCTTCCGTACCCCTGGGTACAGGTTGCAAGCTGGTAATCAAAAAAGTCCGCTTCCCGTAAGCTTTGCCGATTTCGCTGGCGCAGGTATCGGAAAGTTTGGTGCAAAAACTCGCCGCGTAACCCAGCAATAACAGGGAAATAGCATCTTGTGGCACAGGCATCTTGCCTGTGTCTGCTAAAACAGACATCTTGCCTGTCTCTCCTAAAACAGACATCTCGCCTGTATCTCCTAAAATAGATAATGCCAAAACTCCCAAAGCGCAAAGAGTAGCGGTTAAAGCCGAACCCCAGACATTTTCTGGGCCTCTGGCGCCTGAACGCTTTTCGGCTATGCCTTCTGCTTCTTTTTGGGCTTTGCCGATGCGCGTAACTCCCGATCCGACAAGAAAGTAAAACATCACGACAGCATAGCCTTGCCATCCCAAACAGCCCCAGATGAGGACGCCCAATACCCAGCCGTGAAATTGCCCAGCAGGAGTGAGCAATTTTTTAGGAGCAATGGTGGCGATCGTGAGTAAAAATGTATTTAGGGCGATCGCCACCAACCAAGGATTAGACCAAGATAAATAATTAAAGAACAATTCTGAATTCGGCATTTAGTACCTCCATGAACCAAGTCTTATTTCATCTTGCCTTTCCCGTGACCGATATTGCCCAAACCAAAGCGTTCTACGTAGACGGGCTCGGCTGCGACCTAGGTCGCGAATCGCCAAATTCTGCGATTATGGGCTTGTGCGGCCATCAAATTGTCGCCCACGTCAGCCACGAACCTTTGACGCCTCAGCGAGGCATCTACCCCCGGCATTTTGGGTTAATTTTTACTTCCGAAGCTGACTGGGAAGCGTTGCTAGAAAAAGCCCAGCAAAACAAGTTAAATTTCTATCAAGAACCGAGACGGCGATTTGTCGGTTTGCCTACAGAACACCGTACTTTCTTCTTAGAAGATCCTTTCCACAATATACTTGAGTTCAAGTATTATTGTGAAGCTGAAGCAATTTTTGGTCGCAGCGAATACGCTGAAGTTGGCGATGCTGTTTGATTGCTGCGCGAAATAACAACCAGTTGCAGCATATCAACTTTCGGATTGAATCAAATCACCTGCTGGTGGATGTCGCCCTATAGCTTTGTCAGCAGTACGAATATTAATAACTCTTTCTCGATTTAAGACTAATGCTGTAACTGTAGCTCGTCCAATTGTAGTTAAACCAACTATTGATAATCCATCCGCCGACCAAATAAAATGTTCGTTCCAGGTATCTAGTCTGGGATTAAACAATGGTACTTCTACACTCGACTGGGTATCTATGGCTGTAGTTTTATCGGATTTTTGACGGTTGCAATGAAAGCAAGCTAGTGCCAAATTGTCAATATTGTTACTCCCTTTTTTAGTGAGAGGAATGATGTGCTCGATCGTAAACTCTACATACTGCCATTGTTCGGAAGCATGGCAATATTCACACAGACAGTTTGCTCTCTGACGAACTTGATTTTGGATATTCTCAGGAATTTGACGGCGAGCTGACATTTCTATACTGTAGGCTGAATCTGGCCCAAGAAAAGATTGCGGACAGTTCGATTGACAAAACTGAGGTAATCGTCGATTTCTTCGTAAAGATTCAGTTCTTGGTCTTCTTCGGGATTGAGTTGCAAATTTTGTTGTTTTTCCAACAGTTCTTCTATGCGATTTTTGACTGTTGTAGAGGCTCGAAAAATCGGTATTCCTTCCACTAATTCAATGCGAACGGCTCCTTCTATAGGCAGAGTGTCTCGCAGCTTTTCCAGTTTTGGCAGGACGATCATAATTGTTGATTTTATGGGTGTCAATTAAGATTATATCAATAAATTTTAAATCCGTCTAGCTAGACTCGAAAATACCGAAGACCGAACCCCTACTTTTAAAAAAAAAATCGAGGTTTTCAAAGCAGAGCGTTTTACTTTACAGCCAGCTATTTATCAATCTTTAATGGTTCTGACAGTGCTTCAGCGACCGCTTTTAAACTGCTGGAATGCCTCGCCATCATGGCATGGGCAAAAACCGACAATTTTACTTCTTTGGCAACAGATATTTGGGAACTAGAAGCCGGTACGATGATGAAATCCCAATCTGTCCAAATCGAAGTAAAATTGAGCTTTTCCAACAAGGCAGAATCTCGATTTAAATCTTCCAGAAAAGCACTGCCGGGACGCATTTGGATACAGCCTTTTCCCCAGAGAGTGTAAGCCATCCAAGTACCGCTGTGAGGAGAAGATATGGCAATAAAGCGCTGCACTCTGTTAATGCCGCCTAACCTTTGCAGGTAGTAGCGAGTTACTAAACCGCCCATGCTCAATCCTACTATATCTAGATGCTGTTCGGGCGCAAAGGTTTTGTCTATATAATCTGCTATTTGTTGGGCTAATTCGTCTATGCTGGCGTTGCCCCAATGGGGCGAGAGATTGAGGGTGTAGACTGACCATCCCAGTTGGGTCAGGTAGGCAGACATTTTGTGAAAAATTCCCGATTTTCTGAAGATTCCGTGAATTAGCAAGACTGGGTTGCGGCTGAAATTGCTATTCATTTTTAAGTGGGAATTTTATTTTCTATAGGTGCTTTGAGTTCTTCAACTATTGCGTTAATACTTAGGGGTTCTGTCACCATTTGGCGGTGCAGCAAAACGTTGACTTTAACTTCTTTACCTACTGGCATTTGGGAGCTGTTCGCCGGTACAATCATTATGTCAAATGGCGTCCACATTGATGTAAAGTTTATGCGTTTGAGCATTGTCACATCTTGATTTAAATCGCGCAGCAAGCCACTATCGGGGCGCATATCCAGGTATCCTGGTAGGCGTAGGGAATAGGCGGTGAGGGTGCCGTGGTGGGGGGAAGAGAGGGTGATGAAACGCTGTACGCGGTTGATTCCTCCGAGTCGCTGGACGTAGTAGCGGCTGACGATGCCGCCCATGCTGTAGCCTACTATGTCTAAAGATTGTTCTGGGTCGAAGGTTTCAGAGATGTAGTCTGCGAGTTGCTTGGCGAGTAAGTCGAGGCCGAGGCTACCGTCGTTGGGGGTGAGGTTGAGGCTGTGGACTGACCATCCAAGTTCGGTGAGGCGGGCGGACATTTTGCTGAAAATCATCTTTGTGTCCCAGATGCCGTGTATCAGGATGACGGGATTGCGATCGAGCGAACTGTTCATTTGAAAAGAAAATTGCTTGCTAATTACAGCATAAATCACTCCCCTAGGGAGTTTTACCCGTACTAGGACAGCTAGCGAATCGGATCGAGGTACGATCGACAATGAGTGGGAATCCCTAACAAATTCTGAGATACTTTGTAAATAAGTGCAAAGCAGTGCGAGTATTTATACCTAAAATTTGCTTTGATGAGCTAGCTTAGATACAGCAAAATGTAAATTTTGATTAAGAAATGTAGACAAAAGTTGCCTTACCTCGTAGTCTAATTTTGTTGACAAGCTTGTAAAAATTTCTCTAAAAGAACAAAAGGAGTAAGTCTAATGTTTGGTTTTATCAAAAATTTCTTCGGCGGTATTTTCGGCTTTTTCGGCAGACTATTGGGCTTGAAAAAGTCTGAATATTTCCTAGATTTGGGCGAATCTGGAACGAAGGAACCAGCAAAAGTTGCGCCTGCGAAGGCTGAGCCTGTTGCGATCGCACCGGCAAAAGTTGAGCCTGTTAAGTCTGAGAAGTCTGAGAAGTCTGAACCTGCTAAGAAGGCTAAGGTAGAGAAAAAGTCTAAGAAAGACAAGGAACCAGTCGCTAGCGTTCCTGCTAATACTCCCGAACCTGCGAAGGTACCTGCGGTTGCAGCAACTAACGGCAAAGTGCCGAGTCAAGCTGAACCGAATCGGACTTTTGCTCCTAATAATTTAATGCCGACACCAACTGGAAGTCGTCGGAGCCCTGGCCCCAGCATGAACAATTTCCGGGAAATGGCTCGTCAGGTGAAAACGAAGTAGGAAATTGGGAATTGATAATAGGGAATTGGGCATGGGATAATTCCCAATGCTGGCGTTAACAATTTAAAAATGGGATTGCTCATTTTTAATTTTAACTATTTGTTCTATTCCCTATTTTCTGAGTTTCTGAGGAAGGCTAATCCGCTGTATAGCTGAAAAGCTGAGTCCCAAGGAGTTTCGGATTTGCGCTCGACTTCTATATGAGATTCGATCTTGCTCAACATATTAGTGTAATCGAGCACTGTCTCGGCAAAGGGCGTAAATTCTGACCAAACTGTAACGTCAAGCTGGCGATCGAATATTTCCAATAAGTTATTCCAGTTAATTCTGGTGGTACTTTGAGGAATTTGTTGAGAGTTTTTGACTGTCGATGTTTTGTTTTTCGGGTTCGGTGAAGTGGGAAGTTCGGCTGAAACTTTGGTAAAGTCAACTCCTTGTTGAAATTCGTAACTTTGGTCGCAAATTCGCAGAATGCAGTTTCTGCTGGGAATGTGTAAGTCACAGATTTGAGCGTAATCTTGCCGGATTTCTCTGTGGCGAAATTGATCCTTTCTTCGGTTGGGCGAGTAGTCCATGACTTCGATGAACATCGGCAACAAGCCTTCTACTCTTTGGGTAACTTCTGACCAGCTAAATTCGATCGCACCGAGTCGTGAGAGTTTATCTTTGCAAACAACGGCTGGAGAAGAGAGAGACTGGAAGTGTTGCACTCGGAAGATTTGGATTTTTTGAATATCGCTTAAGGTTGCCCAAAATACGGGAATGCCGGCGTTGAGGAGTTCTTGACCGTAAATTCGCAGTTCGGCGATGGGGCCAGTTTTGTAGAGTCTCCAGCCGCGGCTTTGGATTTGCATCCGGGTGGTGTAGGCGTCGATTTTAAAGATTCTGCTGATATTTTGTACGACTGCGGCTTTGTTTTCGGGACTCACGGGTTCGAGGATGAGGAGTCCGGGTTCGAGGTTGCTGGGGTCGTTTTTAGCAGTTTCTATGGCTTGTTGGCGGAGGTTTTGTTGTGCGGTTTCAATCCGTTGAATAGCTTGGCGGGTCTGGGAGACGATTTTGGGGTTGGTGATGTCGCGGAGTATTTGTTTGTAGGTTGTTTGGGCTTTTTCGAGCTTGTTGGTGAGTTCGTAGTAGCGGGCGATATAGTATTGTACCCACGGATTTTCGGGGGAGTCTTTTTGTAGTTTTTTGATGAGTTGGGCAGCTTGTTTGTATTCTTTACCATCGAGGGCGGCGACTATTTCTTTGATGTCTGTCATGGCGATTGGGGGAATGGCGTTGTTTCTATCTTGGCTGATGTTTGGGTGGTTTCGCCACTGGTTAAAAAATTTTGCTGTTGTGTTAACTTATAGATATGATATGCCGGAAAGAAACAATGGTGGAACAAAAAGTAACTTACACGCTTGAAGTCAATGGTAAGTTTATTATCATTGAAAATGTTCCTGCTAGAGTGTGTGTGGAAACGGGAGATCGCTTTTTTTCACCTGAAACTGTGGAACAGTTGCAAAAGATGATTTGGGAAGAGAGAAAGCCTATTAGGGTGATTAAAACACCTGTTTTTGAGTTTGCTTAGCACTTGGTTTAAATTGAGTTAAAGCTGATTGGAATTAACGCTTAATGTGTAAGTACCTTTGCTTGTGCGATCGCCTCCTTTAACAACTATTTTATAAGTGCCGTTACTAGGCAATTTTACGGTGAGTTGAGACTCTCGGCGATTCTGGGAGTTGCCTGTTTTTTGGGCAATATTTTTGCCGCTGGTGTCGAACAGTGTTATGTTGTGGTCGAATGCTCTGCTTTTGAGGTCGATCGTCATAGATTGACCTGCGCGTCCTTGAAAGGTGTGTTCGCTCTTGTCGCCGTCTTTGAGGGTTCCCCGCTGCTGTAGGAGGGAAAGGGATGTGAGTTTTGGTCGATCGACATTGCTCAATTCTAAGCCGTAATTGGTCATGGGTACATCGAGGCCATTTCCGTTTCTGACTGCGATGATAAAGGCTGTTTTGTTGTTGGGGTCTCGGACTATTTTGTCAATAAATTGGGATTGTATTTGTTTTGCTGTTAGAGGTTTAGGTTGGTTGAAGTTGGGTTGTGAGGTACAGAAAAGCACGGATCCGTCTAGATAGCGGGCGGCGTAGAACCAATAGTTTTGACCGTTAGTTGTAAATTCGTTTCTGCTAAAGATAGTGAATCTTTCAAGTTGCGGTAATTGCTGGTTGCTCTGGCAATTTTTATCGATGTATATTTCGTTGGCTGATGGCTGTCGCTGGGCGAAAACTGCTGGGACGGTGGTGGTGACAATTGCTGAGATGAGGGTGAGGGTGAGGGGGAAGGGCGATCGGGTTTTCATAAATACTTGTTTCTATTTATTGTTGTCAGGTATTGTACGCTGTACTTCCTATTCTATCTCTGTTTTAAATACTTTTCTAATTCCGCAGTGCGCTGTTTCGTCATGCGATCCAAACATTCATTGAGGAAACCTCCATAACCCGTACCGCCACGATTTTTATAAACTTCAAATTCACAGGTTTTATCTCTTAACTGAATCCACCCTAATTGTGCTTCGGAAAGTTGCGCCCGCTCTTCGCCGCTCAATTGGGAAATCAGTTGTTTGTAAATCTCGTTCAGTCGTTTATCCGAGGCTTCGTAATTCAACCGAATACAAGCTCTGACTTGCACATCTCCTTGCGGGCGATCGCAATTAATCTGTTGAGCAATGGGAAAGCTCGGAGATTGTGCAGAAACTGATGTTGTACTGAAAATTGCTACAAGCGCGTGAAGCGAAGCTATCCCGTAGGGAATCGACCAAAAGCGCGATCGACCTTTCCTCAACTCTATTTTCATGACTCGTCAACCCATTTATCTGATAATTCCTCTTAACACGAGACAGAGTGGATTTGATTAATTTAAGTATTTTTTTATATTTAAGCTGTCACGCATTTAAATTGCATATTCAGGGCGGGCTAGACGGGTGCATCTCACTTTGGCAAATACATCAAATTGAAAGTTGACCGTTGAGATAAGCACAGCGAAGAGAAAGGATAGAGGGAACGCTCTCAATTTTCCATTGCGCTCCTGATATTTTCACCCTGAACCCAATTCGTTTAATAATTGATTCAACTGTTCCCGAACCAATCGAACTTATGGACTCCTCTTTATAGTATTGGTAGTTGACTATTCGGCAGCGATGGGTCTCTAAATAGTTACAAAATATTTTAAATCCTTTTTTTGTCATCTCTTTAAATAGATTGATAACTTCATCTATTTTACCTTGCCACAACATATTTTCTGCTAACTTTAAACGTTTTAGCGAACCTCCTACCTTGTAAAGATTTTCTTTCAGATGATACCAATCTAAGATTTCTTGTCTTTGTTCAGTATCTCCTATTTCTTTAAATATGTTCCAAATTCCGGCATGACCATCTCCTAAACAATACATAGGATGTAGTAATTTTTGGCTATTAGTCCAATCAATTAAATCTTGATTATTTTGAAAAAATGCTCCCGAATAAACATTATCTAAACAAATGGCTTTATAGTCTTTCCAATAACACCCCTCGCCTTTGGTTTCGTTGCGTAGCCTGACTTTCCCGCCATCTAATGTAATTTCTTGGACTCCTTGTTTAGATGTAGGTAATTCAAATTCTTGTCGTTTGACTAATCTGTGTAATGTACTATGAGAGACTTTGACCCCCGTGAAAATTTCTAAATCTTTTTCTGCCATTTGATAAGATTCGTTGGCACTGATTAAAAGACAGCATTTTTCCATCATTGGACTGAATTGACTATACGCTTTCAATCCAAAATATTTCGCTTGATTGTCTGTAATTTCGAGCGAACCGACTATTGATTTTCTTTTTCTGGATTTTCCTGTTTGAATCCCTGATACTGCTGAAAAAAAAAGCTACCTAGTTCTGGTCCCACTTGTTCTAGCATTTTCTGACGGAGAGATTTTTCTATGCTGTCAAAACTTTCTAACAGGCGTTGGATCTGTATTTCTGTAAAGAATGGATGCTGCCGCTTTTAAGTAGGCTTTTAGCTGTTCTTGGTCTGAGGGTGTCATTTTCTTTACCTCATATTTTTTGGCAATTTTACTAGCTTTTCCATTTTAACCCTTTTGCGACATATTCGCCAAAGTGAGATGCACCCGGCTAGACGGCCCACCCCACAAGAATTAGATTGTTTTTTGACATTCTATTTAAATGCACAACAGCTTACTGAATTAAAACGCCTTTTTTATCAGATTCCAAAAGTGTGCTTGAGTGCTGCATCCACTGCCACCATATCCGACAAAATACCAATTTTGCGATCGATTTCAACTTCTAGAAGAGTCACAAGATTGTCTGTCATAATTACCGAGTCAGCTAGCAATCCCGTTTGCTGCCCTTCCGGTGTTGCTAGGGAAACAAAAACCCGGCTTGGGTGTCCTGAACGGGCTAAGTTGCTAGTAATCATTGCCGTAATTGTTTGCCCTAAACCAGTCCCCAGATTATTAGCTTGAACTATCAAAGCTCGACGGCGTTTCGCAGTACGCAAATCCGAGCTGGGAAACAAAACCAAAACCACATCACCGCGACTATAAGGCATCGTAAGCATCCATCTCCGGTAGTTCCCAATCAGGAGCAAATCTACTCAACCGAACCCGTAAATCTGCTGCTTCTTCCTGGTTGATACCGCGAGATTGCAAGTTTACTAACCCTAATTTTGGCATAAAAGTAACAATAACTTGCGCTTCTTCTATGTCGGCAGGCATTTCCAATAACTCAATTTTGCCATTTCGGTATATCCCCTCTACTGACTGTAACATATTACTCCTCTGATAATTATCTATTTACATTTTAACTGCGATCGCCAAACCCATCAAGTCTCCGATCGGCTTGGTGGATATTAGCACTTCTCAAAGGCCGCGCCAACTAAAGACAAAGCCACAATCGGAGCTGTCACCGCTCTCAGAATTCTACTCCCCAAAGAAACAGCTTCAAAACCAAATTCGATCGCCCTTTCCACCTCACCCTCAGTCCATCCACCCTCCGGGCCCGTTGCTATTACTATCGATAATTCTCCCCCAGGGGGCGGGCACGGGGACACCGCCCCTACAAAATGGGGTTCTAATTCTTGCTCCCCCCTTACCAAGGGGGGCTGGGGGGGTTCTAAATTACCCAACAAACAATCCCACAAATGCCGATTTTCCCCGCGAGCAACACAAATAAATCGATATTTTTGACCGCAATTTTTCACAGCAAAATCAAACGAAATCGGCTCGAAAATAGTCGGCACAAGTTGACGTTCCGACTGTTCCGCCGCCTCCGCAGCAATTCTTCTCCACCGATCGACTTTTTGATCGCTTGGTTTGAGCAAAGTTCGATCGCTCGTTACGGGCACAATACTTGCCACACCCAACTCCGTCCCCTGTCTCACAACCTCGTCAAAGGCGTTTCCCTTGGGCAATGCAGCCATCAAAGTTACTGCCACGGGTAGCTCCCTGTCCACCGCAATCTCCTCTGCTATCGAGGCAAATAACCCGCTTTCCTGGGCTTCTAAGACTGCTAACCACCAGTGTCCCCGGCCGTCCATTGCAATAAATCGATCGCCCGGTTGCAAACGTAGCACTCGATTTAAATAATGCTGTTGTTCTCTAGTTAGGTCGATTTGGCGATCGCAAATTTGAGCTGCTGTAACTGCTAATCTTTGTAGTTGAGGCATTGAATTGGGATTGTTCGTTTTCTATTAGAGATTTTTTTTATTTAACCGCAGAGAACGCAGAGAACGCAGAGGAAGAGAGAATGAGAGGGGATAGGCAGGGGGAGTTTCAATTGTTCAAAAAACTATAAAGGCAAAGCATCTACAACCGGAATTATTTTACAAATTCAAGTTTTTTTCTGCAAATGCTCTGCCTTTATATTACTTTTGCCAGAAGTCTATTGAATACTATCGAAAATCGGCTTATCCTTCCTCCTTAATCTTCTTTAAATAAGTGGAAATCGCTTCTGTAGCTAGCTGCGTGATCGGCTTGCCCTGACGGGCTGCTTCTTCCTTGAGCTCGTTGTAGATTTCATCGCGGACGCTAATTCGACGGCGGACTTTGCCGCCGCCAGCAGTGGCAGTCTCGTTTTCATCGCCGTTACTAGACGTAACTTCTAATTCATTTATCTCAGTTGTCATCGAGTCAGCAGATTGGTAGTTGGTTACAAATTGACGGATAGATTCTAACCCGACGCGATCGCAAAAATTGCCAAAACTCTCGCTCAGTTGCCGTTTTTGCTTGAAATAAACAAAAATCGGCTCCAGAAAAGCTTCAAAATCCTTGACGTGCAGCTTTTCCTCAATGGGTTTTGCCAGCCGCGTTTGGTCGGGAGAACCGCCCAGCCAAATCTGGTAGGATTCCGGGGAACTCCCGACAAACCCCAATTCTGCCATATAAGGACGGGCGCATCCATTTGGGCAACCAGTCATCCGCACCACAAAATGCTCGTCTGCCAAGCCAACTTTGGTCAAAAGTGCCCGAATTCGCTCTAAAATGCTGGGAATCACGCGCTCAGACTCGGTAATCGCTAACCCGCAAGTCGGCATTGCTGGACACGCCATCCCATAGCGCACTAGGGGGTCGAGATCAGTTTCTCGCTGAATGCCGCATCGATGGAGTATTCCCTGAATTTCTTCTTTAACATCCGGCGAAACATCGTAAATCAGCACGTTTTGGTGTGGCGTCGCCAGTATCGGCAAGTTGTACTTCTGCACGATTTCCCGCAAAGCTGTTTTTAGCTGAAATGAACCTTCATCCTTGATCCGGCCATTATCCACGGAAATGCCGACAAACAGTTTGCCGTCTCCTTGTTCGTGCCAGCCCAAGAAATCCAAATACTTCCACTCTGGCAGCGGTTTAAAGGCTTCTAGCGGCTTGCCAAAATATTCGGCTACTTTTTCGCGGAACCACTGTACGCCTTTGTCGTTAATCAGGTATTTCAGCCGCGCGTGCCGTCTGTCTGTGCGATCGCCGTAATCTCTCTGGGTTGCTACAATTGCCTTGACCAAATCGTAAACATCGTCCTTGGCCACATAGCAAATCTCATCCGCAACCCGCGCAAAAGTCTCTTCTTTGTTGTGAGTACGGCCCAAACCGCCGCCAGCAAACACGTCAAAACCTTGCAACTCGCCAGCTTCATTGGTAATTACCACCAAGCTCAAATCCTGAGAGTACAAGTCAATTGAATTGTCTCCCGGCACGGTAACGGAACACTTGAACTTGCGCGGCATATAATGGCTGCCGTAAATCGGTTCTTCTTTGTCGTCGCTAAAGATTGTGCCGTTGCCGTTTTTCTGTCTCGCGGCCTTGACTGCGGGGTCTTCCTCGGCTGAAACAGCTTTTTCGCCGTCCAACCAAATTTCGTAATAAGCACCGGTTTGCGGTGTCAGCAAATCGGCTACATTGTTGGCGTATTGCAGCGCATACTGGTATTCTGGGCGATTTTTGTACGGTGCTGGCGGTGCCATGACGTTGCGGTTCAAGTCGCCGCAAGCTCCCAAGGTTGACCCCATATTTTTAATAATTGAGGAAAACACTACTTTAAGATTTTTTTTCAACACGCCGTGCAGTTGGAAACCTTGGCGCGTTGTAACGCGGATCGTGTGGTTGCCGTATTCTTCAGATAGCTTGTCTAGGGCTAGGTATAATTGCGGCGGAGTGAACCCGCCGGGATTGCGGGTGCGGAGCATGAACTGATAGTCTTTTTCTTGTCCTTTAACTCGATTGTCGCGGTTGTCTTGCTGGTACGAGCCGTGAAATTTGAGAATCTGAATCCCCTCTTCGGTGAAGTGGGTAGTTTCTTGTAACAGTTCAGTCGCAACGGGTTCTCGTAAATAGTTGCTGCGTTCTTTCAGACCTTCTGATTTAGAGGGTTTGCGCGCAACAGGGGTTGAAGTGGAAGATGTGATCATGGGAATGTATAGTGCCAGTTATAATTAGATACAGCCGATCGAATATTTCTTGACAATTTGACACTTGACAAATTTGCACTTGACAAATCTCCTCAGAAATGCTGTGTCGGATCTGTTGACAACTCGGTTAACAAGTAAGTTAACAAGTAAGTTAATAACGGTAATCCGCTAGGAATTCTGATGTTGTTCAATTGTAACACGATCGAGCCGGGGCTGAAAAATTGTAATTAAGAGTTTATACTTTCGATCGCTTAAGTTTACGAAACTTTAGAAATAATTAACCTCAACCTTTGAAACTATGTCACTGTATGACGAAGACACTTTTGTGGTGTTAGAAACAAACCAGCCAGAGCAGTTTTTGACGGCGGCGGAACTGTTAGAAAAGCTGAAAGCCGTCTTAACCGAGAAACACGAAGATTTGCCGCAGGAGGTGAATAAAATATCTGGCGTGGAAGATCAAGCCAAGTATTTGATTGATACTTATTGTGAATTAGATGTCGGGCCTGGAAATTTTTTGCAGTGGTATGCAGTGCGCTTGGAAAAGTAATTTTGGGAATTGGTTGTTAGTTATTGGTTATTGGTTATTGGTTATTAGAGCCAACAACTAAGAACTTAACAACTAACAACCAAAAACTACTGACAAGTAACAAGTAACAAATAACCAATAACCAATAACAACTAACTATTCTTCTAACTGTTGAACCGATGATACTTCAACTGCGGTAACATCGATCGTACCGGGCGGTGTCAAGCGACTAAAATGACCTTCCTCTATTTTCAGAGGTTCGCCACAGTTGGCACACTGAAGCTGAGTTTGATTTAAGGCTGTAAATTCGTATTGACAAACTGGACACTTGTCCTCAATTAAATTGCTTTTCAGCCACCACTGAAGCGCGAAAAATGCAACCACAGGCGTCAGCAACAAAAAAGCTACTAAAATCAACACTGATTTAACTATCCAACCCAAACCAATAGACACCAACAAATACGCGATGCCCAGCAGTATCAGCCAATTGCTAATACGGGGTAGCTTGAAAGATATTTTGGGGGTGCCTTGGTTCACGGTGGTCTCCTTGGGTGTCTTTGCAGGTAGGCATAACTCTATCCTACTCAGAAATTCAGGCGGTCGATCGAGTTAATTTTCCCATTGTACACCCAGAAACCGCTCTCTACGGCATAAGCTGATCTGAGTCAGAGGGTTGAAAAATTCCTAGTAAGGATTGACAAAGGGATTCAAAACTAAATCTTGCCAGGGTTTGTTCCCTCAACCAATGGCGATCGCACCTTTTATCCTCTCCTCGCAGCATTTCCACACAAGCAACCGCTACTGCTGCCGAATCTCGGTGAGGAACTCGCCACCCCAGTTTACCATCTTGCAGCGGATCTGCCGACCCGTCCGCGTCTCCCGCCAGCACGGGTACTCCGCAAGCCAGCGCTTCCAAATAAACTATACCGAACCCTTCCTGGGATGGCATTACATAAGCATCGGCTAACTGGTAATATGCTGGTAATTTTTCTGTCGCTACAAAACCCGCAAATATTACTCTTTCGCTAACTCCCAAATCATCAGCGAGTTTGGCTAATCTAGATCGATCGTCTCCCCGTCCAATAACTAAGTATTTCACATTGGGAAACGTTTTTGCTATTTGTGGCAAAGCTTGAATTGTGACATCGACGCCTTTGTAAATATCCGTCGATCGCAATCTGGCTACAGTCATCAATATTTTAGCACCAACCAAATTGTACTGCTCTAATAAATCCTGTGGCTTCCGCCCAGTGGTAAATATATTTTCATCTACCGTACAAGGCACTATTTGGAATTTTTCGTGATTTAAATTGTTAATTTCGCAAGTACGCGCGGCGAAGCTATCCCGTAGGGAATCGCGCGTGTACCTGCTAATAGTCCAAATACTGTCAGCTTGTCTCATTGCTGTTTGATATTTAGGCGGAAGCGGTTCCCAAACTTCCTTGCCATAAGTTAAAATTGTGTAGGGAATTCCCAGTGGCGGGCATAAAGTTTGAATTAGCGGTGCGAGTTTGATGTGACCGCAAAAAACCCGCTGCGGTCGTTTTTGCAGCAATCGAGTTAGTAATACTGTAGCAAAATTAAGACGACCAAACCAGAGATTCTCGGTTTTGAGATAATAAAATTTCAGATTTTTTGAGTTGTAAGGATTGTTGCAGTCTTCGGAATCTCGCAACAGCAAAACTTCAGCTTGCGGGGGCGAGTTTGTCCCTGCGGTTATTGACTGGTAAGCTTTGAGAATATCTTTAACGTAGGATTGAATGCCGCCTTCGCTGGCAAATATTTCTAGGAAACAGAATAGGTGATTTGTCGATCGCATTTTTCGATCCAATTAAAACTCCCGCCAGATTTCGATGATGCTGGGAATTCTTCGCGCACCATAGCCTATATATAGCCTGTTGTCGAAGTAGTGCGCGCGCGATCGACTAATTTTCGGATGCGGGCGCAGCATTGGATCGAGGGAAACCATCCCCGCGCGCCACATCCGGGTAGCAAACCCCTTCTGGGGTTTTCTTTTCGGTGCGACAACAAAAAACCCCTGCCATCGCTGGCTGGGGTAGAAAATTATCAGGGTGCATCTACTAATGTGCTCAGTATAGCATGATTTGTGGGGTGTCACCCATCAGGGGTGACACCAACGACGATTATTTAATGACAATAACTTATAATCAAGGCTGTAAATGATTAACAAAGCTTGTACTTTAGACCGTATTGTCCCTGTTAATCTAAGATAGGACAGGCGCAGGAATCCTCAGAAACCCCGTTGATTCCTAGATTTATCCTTGCCAAAGCCAATATTTTCCCAGAAACCGGGTTTCTGAGCGCAAGTCCGATAAAATTTAAGATTTAGAATAAATCTGTGCTAGACCTCAAATTAATCCGAGACAACCCGCAAGCCGTGCAAGAAAGCCTCAACCTGCGCGGAGGTAACTATGAAATCGAGCCGATTTTGCAATTAGACAAACAGCAGCGGGAGTTGGAAGGCAAGCGATCGCAACTACAAGCCCGCAGCAACGAAATTGCCAAACTCATCGGTCAAAAAAGAAAATCGGGTTTACCCCTCGAATCTCCCGAAATTCAGGAACTGCAGGCAGAAGGCAACGCCGTCGGCACCGAGTCGAACGAACTGCAAGCACAGGAAAAAGACATAAAAGCTCAAATAGAAGCTTTATTGCTGCCACTGCCAAACTTGCCTGGTTCCTCAACGCCGATCGGCAAAAATGAAGAGGAAAACGTCGAAATCCGGCGCTGGGGAGACGAATATATACCCCAAAATCCCGGTATTTTACCGCACTGGGAAATCGGCGAAAAATTAGGAATTATCAACTTTGAACGGGCGGTAAAAATTGCTCAGCCCCGCTTTGTGAGCTTAATGGGAGCTGGGGCAGCCCTGGAAAGATCGATTATTCAATTCATGCTCGATCGCCACACAAAAGCTGGTTATGTAGAAGTGATTCCCCCACTTTTAGTTAACACTGAATCTCTCACAGCTACGGGTCAATTACCCAAATTTGCTGAAGAAAGTTTCAAGTGCGACCAAGATGATTTGTGGTTAATTCCTACTTCCGAAGTTCCGGTTGTCAATTTGTACAGAGGTGAAATTTTGACAGCAGAACAGTTGCCAATTTATCACTGTTCTTACACTCCTTGTTTTCGCCGGGAAGCTGGCAGTTACGGCAAAGATACGCGGGGATTAATTCGATTGCACCAATTTAATAAAGTTGAATTGGTAAAACTCGTGCATCCGAGTACCTCCGAGGCAGAGCACGAAAAGTTAGTGCAGGATGCTGAGGGAGTTTTGCAGGCGCTGAAATTGCCTTATCGGGCGATCGCGCTATGTACCGGCGACTTAGGTTTCGCGGCCGCCAAAACCTACGATTTAGAGGTGTGGCTGCCATCTGCGGGCAAATACCGCGAGATTTCCAGTTGTTCCAACGTCGCAGATTTTCAGGCGCGGCGGGCAAATATTCGCTTTAAAGAAGCGGGTAAAAAAGGCACTCAATTCGTTCACGCGCTGAACGGTTCGGGTTTAGCTGTGGGCCGGACAATGGCGGCTATTTTGGAGAATTACCAGCAGCCCGACGGGACGGTAAAAGTGCCGGAAGCCTTACAACCCTATTTGGGACGGGAAGTTTTGTAGGCTGGTTTGTGGTGCTGTTAAATCCTCAACTTCTTCCCAATCTCCATTATATCTAATCGGCGCTTCATCAGAATTATATGAGTCCGGCCGTCTATGAGATTGTTGGTTTTAGGGAATTATTGTTGGTAACGAGCTCCCTTGTATGGTGCGTCGCTATGAGATTTTCAGGTTCCCAATTAGATGACTGATGGCGACGCACCCTACGATGTCTCAGGCTCGACAATTCATCCGTGTATCCGTGTCAAAATCAGTAGGGTGCGTCGCTATGAGATTTTCAGGTTCCCAATTAGATGACTGATGGCGACGCACCCTAGGATGTCTCAGGCTCGACAATTCATCCGTGTATCCGTGTCAAAATCAGTGTTGTGCCTTCCTTCTTCCTTCTTCTTACAGTTTTAGCAACGCTTCCTTGATATCCAGCGCTAAAAATCTATCCAATGCTAGATACATCCAATAAACAGATAACTGACTATCGCTGCTAGTCTTCTGAAATCCCAAAGCCAGGGACTGTTTTTCGTACATGGGGTGGATCATCAGGGTGTACAAGTCGCAAAGATTGGGAAAATCTGTTTGCATTTCGCCTAAAACTTTTTGTGAGTCTTCGAGAAAAGCAATGCGGTATTCTGACAAATACTGCGGATCGATCATCCAACTGCGGACAAATACTGACTGGCAATTTTGATCTCCTGGTAACGCCATTTTGAAAGGATCGATATCGGAAATAGAGCTTAAATGAAGCCCTTTACTAGGAGCATTAAAAAAATTCACTTCCGATTCGCTAGCTGTGGGATAAAGTAAGTAAAAGCCGACTGGATTTAGATTATCTGAGCGGCGCAAAACTCGCATTCCCTTTGAGTATTGATGGGCAAAAAGCCGGAGTATTTTAGCAATTTTGTGGGGAACTGTGTTAGTGTTGCGGTTCATCCAGTTGTAATTGGTGGCTAATAAATTGGCAACGATAATTGCGTCGCACCGAGGGTTGAAATCATCTAATTGGAGTTGTACAGGCTTTTGAGGTTCGGCGGTTTCTAAAATTTCTGAAACTGACTGAATTTTAATTGCCGTAGCGTTACCATCAAAGTGTTTTGCGATTAATCCGAGTGCTGCTAATTTATCTAACATCATTCCGGCGGCGCGATCGCTCCCGCGATCGGAATCGCAGTAAAATAGTTCGGCGGCTTCCCGGTGAGTGCACTGCACTTCTGTTGCGGGTACTTCCAGTTTCGCCAGCGGTGGTTTGAGACGGGGCTGGCTTTCCTGAAGCTGTTTCACCGATAAGTAAACCCAAAGCCTGATAAAGCATTCAGCCCTAGTGCGGGTTACGCCTACTCGTTTCATCAACAGCGAAACAGCCGTGCGGCGTTGAGAAGGAGAATACCAAGTATCTAGTTTTGCAATATCCATTTCAGTCGGGAAGCTGCGAAGGAACTCTAGTTACATATTGGCTCAATTACATAAAACTTCACCCCACTTCAGGTTATTTGTTGCCGCTGTTGCTCAACTTGCCTGATTTCCGGCGAGTCTACAAGATAGCTGCTTGCTCGTTGCAAGTTTACAAATCACAAAGCACAATCAATTTTAAATATTTTATGACCCGACTAAATTAGCAACTTTAGAGGTTTACGTCATGTACAGTGCTGATACCAATTTAATATGAAGCTGCCGAGAAGAAAGCTTCAAGAATGAAATTGTAAGAAGATAGCGAACTGCGACAGTTCAGGTGTGATTTGTTGCAGAACAAGGTTAAGTCGTTCATGCAATAGGGTTCTTGGAGCCTCTATCGATATTTGGAACTGCAAAAAGAGATGAGGAATGTTTAAAAGTATGGTGCTACTTATAGCAATCTTTGCAGGAGTCGTAAATTTTTTACCCCACCCCAACCCTCCCGGAAATCGCGGGGAGGGAGTAAGAAATTCACAAATGATTTAGGATGGCTATAAGCTGTTGTGCATTTAAATTGTATATTTCGAGTCCCGATCGAACAATCGTCAAGTCCTCTCCCCCGATCCCCATCGGACCCTCTCCCTCTCTAATACCATAGGCAATCTAGATGCAACACAGCTTATGTAGGGTGCAACCTAAGCACCTTACGACTATTTAATGACTGCCAACAATCTAGATAAACCCGCCCCCACACAATGAATAATCTGCATCAACGCTGTCTGTGAACGCATCGAAAAAATGTACATTTGGATTGTTCGTCTTGGGAGGGCGGGTTTTTCAGATTATTCGTTTCCGACATAGATGGTTGGTAAAACCCGCCCCTACGCAATCTGAAATTATAGTTGATTTTTCAGGTATAAAATTAAGAGGAAAACTCAAGCTGCTGCTAGCTGTGCTTGTTCTGCTGCTTGGGGCAAAGTCTGATTTACCACAATCCACTTGCCTGTAATTGGGTCGCGGTAAGTAATAAAGGGATTAGATTTTAAAGGTTGACTGCAAGGTTTAGCGCCCATCTCTACACACTCCCTATAAATGGCATTGAATAACTACTACAACACCATACCTTTAATAATCGGCTATTTTGCCTAAAATCCGCGTGATTTATACCTCAACAATAGGTGATATTTAAGGTATGTTTTCGTGACAGAGAACACTTCCTCATGTGATTTAAAACTGCGTGGACAGTGAGCAGTATCACCAAAAACCTTCCGTAAAAAAATCTGCCTTGTGGTTTTTACCTTCTACCTTTAAGCAGACCACTGTTTTCAGTATACATCTGATATTATTAAGTAAGGTAAAGATGTTTATCAGAGATCCCCTCACAAACTTATGGTGCTATTTGGATTTGGCAAAAAGTCGAGCCTGCCCTCTCCCCAAGAGGCATTACCGGGACGGGCAGAGTCGATGTCGGTACCGGCAAGTCACTTTGTTAACGGCAATCCGCTCAAACCTCCCTTTCCAAACGGCATGGAGACTGCGTTGTTTGGCCTGGGCTGTTTTTGGGGAGCGGAACGCAAATTTTGGCAGCAAAATGGAGTTTTTTCGACGGCTGTTGGCTACGCGGCTGGGATTACTCCGAATCCTACTTACAATGAAGTTTGCAGCGGGATGACGGGACATAATGAAGTAGTTCTGGTTGTGTTCGATCCGAAAGTAATTAGTTACGAAACGCTGCTTAAAGTTTTTTGGGAAAGTCACAATCCTACTCAAGGAATGCGTCAGGGTAATGATTCTGGTACTCAGTACCGATCGGGCATTTACACGTATTCAGCTAGCCAAATGCAGTTAGCTGAAGCTTCGCGAGATGCTTACCAGCAGGCTTTGACGGCGGCCGGTTACGGCAAAATTACTACTGAAATTATTGATGCTCCTGAGTTTTATTACGCAGAAAGCTATCATCAGCAGTATCTTGCTAAAAACCCGAACGGTTATTGCGGTTTGGGCGGTACTAAGGTTTGTTTGCCTGCTATGTCTCAGGCTTAAAACTTTTACAAGGGGTATTTTGGGGCTGTTACAATAGTCCGGCAGTCGGGCAGGGGTTTAAACCCCTGCCTCAAAGCTTAAGTCGTCTGAAGACGACTGAAAGGTTATTGAGATGGCAAAAGGGATTAGTTGAAAGCAGGTAAAATAATGCTGGCGGGTGTGGTAATTATCAATTTAATGATATCTCTGGTCTGTTTTTATATCGCTGCGAAGGTGGGGAAAATCAGGCGGACGATCGCACGTTTGGAACTTCGGATCGCAGCAATCGAACGCTGTAGCAGCAATGTCCTCAGTATGTCGCCGGATTTCCTTGGTAAAAGGCAGCAAGGTACTCGCCAACTACGACGGCGTTATCAACAACTAGAATTGCAACTGCAACAGGTTCAGCAACTTTTGGGATTGCTGGGTTTGGGACGGATGCTTTGGTCCAGGCGCGATCGACGTTTGAGGTAAGCTATCCTAAAATTGCCGCCTGTGCTGACTCCCTAGGATTTTCAACAATATTTCTACCTTTGTAAAGGGCTGCGATCGGGCAAACGCCCCTAAAATTGGTGTATGGAGAGAAGTTATAAAAATGTCAACTAAACGTTCAGGATTATTTATTGGCGGTTTGCTTGTGGGTTCTGCGATCGGGGCCGTGACTGGCTTGCTGATGGCACCGCGACCGGGCAAGGAGACGCGGCAGATATTGAAAAAATCAGCCGATGCTTTGCCGGAGTTGGCGGAAGATTTATCGACTAGCGTGCAGTTGCAGGCCGATCGACTTTCTGAAACTGCCATCCGAAATTGGGACGAAACTTTGATTAGACTCAAAGAGGCGATCGCGGCCGGTTTGGAAGCGACTCAGCGGGAACGCCAAACCCTGTCGGAAGCTGAATCTGAAGTGAGTCCCTCCTCGCGCCCTCCCATCCGCTAAATGGCATGAAATTCTCAACCCCCAATCCCAGATTCAAGTGAGCGATCCTATATTTTGGCTAGGACTTTCAATTTTGCTAGTGGCAGTTAGCCTGACTGCTGTTTTAGTGACTTTAATACCTGCAGTGCAAGCGCTGGCCAGGGCGGCCCGCAGCGTGGAAAAGCTCGCTGACACGCTTTCTCGCGAATTTCCGCCGACTTTGGAGGCGATTCGCTTGACGGGGCTGGAAATTAGCGAGTTGACGGATGATGTCAGCGAGGGAGTACAAAGTGCGGGCGAGGTTGTCAAACAGGTCGATCGAAGTATTGGTAGCGCCAAAAAGCAGGCGCAAAATGTGCAGGTAACTACTCGCAGCGTGGTGACTGGGATTAAGGCTGCTTGGAAAACTTTAACTCGCAAGCCACCGATGTCTGGGACAAATCGCCGATCGACAGATAGATTGTCGCCGAGTCAAAGAAGTGCGCTTTCGCTGAGGGATTCGGGTTTGGAGGGCAGGCATTCTGGGGTTTACGGTGCCGGTGCTAGTAATGGGGAATCGCCCAGGTTGAGGAGTAGCGAGGGTTCGGGTTTGCCGGGGGATGCTGGAGAGTTTGAGGAAGTGCGATCGAACGATTCTTGATTGCACCCAATTCCCGATCATCCCTCCACAGCACACCCATCCCACCAGCAAGGATTCTTATCAATAAAATCCATCAAAGCATCATACTTAGGCGAACCCTTTTGTTCCACATATTCCAAAGCCCCCCAACTTCCCCACTTACTAAATCCACCAACGTCCACAAAGTGCATGAAAAGACTGCCTCCAGCTTGTTTCCAACTATTCAGTAATTGAGTGTACATATCATACATTTCAGGACGCCTATTTAATGCCATAAAAAACTCAGTCAGTTTTTCGTTGTTCTCAACTCCTTCAATACCTACAATATGTTGACCGCCCTCGTAAACAAATAACTTGAGACCTTTTTTTTGAGCCACATCTAAGAAATACTTAAAGTCATTCTCAACATCGGGCAAACTATCTTTGAACCCCGGCAGTAACCCGCCCTCTCTTAATTGCTTAAAAGCTTTGCCAAATCCGCCATCTGCGTCATTCAACCAAGACTCTACTGTGCTGACACTTTCTTTCCCGCCCAAGTTGCCGCTAAAATATCCAGCTATGGCTACGGCATCAATACCGTGTTGATAACAAGGTTTATTGCCTTCAGCCACCCAATAGGAACACTCTAAAGAATAAGTTTCTAAATCTCTCCAGGCTCTTTGAGTTCCTAACACGCAGACAACTCGATTCTTTTGATCCTCAAAAACACCTTTCCAGATATCGCACATTTGAGCAGTACGCATTCCGTACCATTGCATAAAAGCATCGCCTTTATCTCCCCACTTCGCTTTACCTTGTTCCAAAGCATAATGAGATTGTGGAAATAACCAATTCCAAACCTCATTAGAATACTCTACATAAACTTTCAGCTTTGGATCTAAACTATCTTTTACCATTTTAGCAAAGTTAGTCATATATTCATCCGTAGCCTGATGCGGCATATTAAACCAGGGTTCTGCTTGAACTTTATTAGCTAAATTCACCATGACTTCTATGGGAACACTGCCTCTGTAAGAATAGGATACACTCTCTGGTTTAGGTCGGTTTGACCATTGTTTTTGTTCAGAACCATTTGTCTCCATCCAGTCCATAAAACGCAAAACTCTAAATTTTTTAATCTTGTCTATAAACAGCGGATTAAATATTTCACCGCTTTGAATAAGCTGTTCATCTTGGGAGTGAACAACTTTAATATTGCGGATATAGTTCCCTGTTTTATTGGGATCGGTAGCAGTAATTGTAATCATTATGCCTCCGCCTTGTGTGGCATCGACATTAATGATATCCCTCCCAGGTTTCGACGCAGCCTCATCTTTTTTGGCATCAAACCTATATTCGATCGCACCTTCACCCTCATAAGTAACAATATATTGCCCTGAAGGATAGCGATTGGGGATTTCCCTAAGTAATAGGGTACTTACCCTAGTATATTTAGGAGCATCTTCGGGCGAGGGGAGAGACTTCACCCACCCATTTTCATCAAGGTTTAAAAGATTATACTCTTCTGTATCCCATTCACCTTGACAGTTTGGTTGTCCGCTGACGCATTGAGTTATCCATTGTCTAGAAGATTTGAAAGCATCTAAAAAGGGTAATTGTGTTGACGAGTCAGCAATACCGTGAAGCCCAACTCCTAAAGAAGAGCGAGAATTTGATGTATTTTGTACATCTGCCCGCACAGCTACTGTGTTATCTACTTGCCGTACTGCTGTGGGAGCAATATTAGTTGTTAAAGCCCAACATCCGGGAATAAAAATGACAAAAATTAATAAACCCAGCACAAAGCCCAGAGCTTTTTTGTTCGATCTGATACTTAATCGAGACATAAATTTGACTGATTTTATTGTTTTAGGTAAAATCGAAGCGGGTGAAGCTGTTTTAATTTTGATATTTTATCAAAAAGTTCCTTCTAAAACGATCGGCTATAAGATTATTAACATTTTTGCCTCTGTGTGGAGGGGCGATATCCCTTTCTGTCCCCAAGTGCGATCGCCCATCTAACCGTCTTTATCCAAGTGTTCGGTTTTTGCAGTTTCTGAAGTTGAGGGGAATTCTAGTCGAATGTTAATATCAATTGATACTGTATTTTTCTCAATCACACCTATACCAACTATTTTTACTAATGCTTCTGTAGGTACAGAATTATTTATTTTAAATTCAGGAGAAGACAGAGTTTTATATCCGGCTTCCTGTAGCCGATCGCAAATATTGCGCCAATTTCCTACAGGTTCGTTAGGTACATCGGCGAGTTTTTTAACATATTGGTATAAAGTTTTACATAAATAAACCTCTGCACTTTTGGAACTCTGAAACAGTTGGCGGGCGATTTCGGCGGGGCTGCAACCGGAAAGCAATCCTCGGAGGTAAAGTTTTTCTGTTTCTGTTAGTCCCCGGCGCGATCGGGGAGAGATTTGCCGTTTAGCTTCTGCAAAAGCTTGGTACAGCCTTTCTAAGTCCCAGTGTTTGGCGCCTTCGGCAAATAAATCTTCCTTTGGTACCATTGTCGGGTGTGGTGAGATGTGGCTAACGATAGCATAACGGAAATTGCTAGCGTTTGTTAGTTGCTTGCTATCGATAGCTAGTGTAGTATTATACTAATACTAAAGATATAAGTGTAAATACTTAGCTAAGCGGGGAGGCGCGATCGTGATATTTCAAATTTTACCTGTTTAGTTAACTTTCATTAGTCAAAAAGTTAGTTTTTGTTCCTTAAACTGAGGTATTCCAATGGCTAAAGGTGATGAAATAGCGAAAGCGGCAGGTTCCGCTGCTGCGGGTGGTGCTGTGGGTGCTGGTGTGGTAGCTGCTACAGGTTTGACGGCAGTTGGTGCCGTTGGCGGAGGTGCTGGTATTGGTGCTGCTGCTGGCCCCGTTGGTATAGCCGTAGGTGCATTAGCAGGTTTGGCATTTTACGGGATTAGCAAGGCTCTTTCTGACGACTAAATATTGACTCGCGCCAGGGACTTAAATCCCAGGCTAATAACTCAAGTCGGTTGTTGATATTTAGCGCTTGTTGCACGAGTCCGCCGGGGGTTAAAAACCCCCGTCTGATAGCGAAAGTCCTCTAAAGAGGACTAAATACCTAATGTACAAAATTTTCAGTCCTCTTCAGAGGACTTTCGCTGTTAGCCAGGGGTTTAAACCCCTGGCGGATAGGTGGGTAAGCGCTAAATATCTTTCAATTTGAACCGCGAATTTCTAGCTCTAACTTAGCCCGTCCCTCAACTAAAAAGTGTTAACTTATGTCTTCTCAAGAATTTCAAGCAGCATACACCAGCATTGACAGTACAGGCACTTTCCTCTTACAATATCTCAAAGAATTTCGAGACGGACTCCGCATTCAGGGAGATGAAAGTCAAGGGCTACAAAGCATTGAAGATGAAATTAACAAAGCTTTAAAGGCTTTGCAAGATCAGAAGTATCAAGTAGCCGTCATAGCAGCAATGAAAGCTGGCAAAAGCACCTTCTTAAATTCTATCATCGGTGCTGATGTACTGGCGAGTGAAACGGCCGCCTGCACTATCTGCCGTACAGATGTCCGACACATTAAACCAGGCGAAACTCCTAAACTTTTAGAGTATCGGGAAGGAGAAAGAAAACCAGTCATTCTTGTTAAGGGTGACGCTGGCGAAATTCAGCAAAAATTCCTGCAGCGTACCCGTGAAATCAGAGAACAAGGCAATCCCGATAACACTACACGCTTTGAGATAGAGCATCCGATTGAAGCAATTAGCCAATTATCTTCTCTCACAGGCTTTACCTTAGTTGATACTCCCGGCCCTAATGAGTGGGAGTCTGCAAACTTCAACATAAATGCACTGAAGCAGACAGCACTAGAAGCACTGCGAACCTGCAATGCCATTCTGTTTATTTTAAACTACGCTTCCTACAAAGATAATGCAGTTGCTGATTTGTTTAAGGATGTTGTTGAAAATCGTAAGGATTTTATAGCTGAGAACACGGGAAAAATTTACTTTATTTTGAATAAAGTTGACCAAAAAACAGAGAGAGACAAAGAAATTGCTGATGTCATTAAAGATTTAGAGCGAGAGTTAGTTGGCTTTGGCTTTTGCAATCCAGTTATTTACCCTGCTAGTTCTCGACAAGGGCTTCTAGCGAAACTGATTCAGCAAGAAAAGGCCACTGAAAAGGAGATAAAAGATTTTGAGGATTTCTTTAGTGCCAAATATGCTGAGAGAGATGAAAAAGGTAGGAGAGTAATTCCTTTACCTGAAGAGATTGCACCAAGAGCTTTGCAAGATAGCGGTATTCCGACCATTCAAGAAACAGTCATTCAAAGGATTACGCAAAATTCTGGGTGGAATCTATTGAGTGAGGTGGTGGCAGAAATCGATAAAGCTGCTAAGGCAATTGAAGATACTCTGAATACAGATATCAGGGGTTGGGAAATGGGGATTGAAGCCCTCAAACAAAAAGTTGAAGAGTACAGGAAACGCTCAGAGAATGCGAGGTACAAAGTTGAGTTAGTCAAAAATACTGTCGAGCAAGAAAAACAAATACTAATCCAAGGATTTAGTCAAGGCATTAACACATTTGCGAATAAGGCTAAAGAGCAGATAGGCAGTGAGATTCATAAAATTGCCGAATCTCGTCGATCCGCTAAATCTCCTAAGTTAAAAGAAAATCTCTTGTTGCCCCAATCAGTAGAAGTTAAGACTAACAATGGGGTTTTTGGACAATTAGTGGGAGAAATTGGAGAAAGACTGTTAGAATTGATACCTTCTTTCGGTCCAGTATTAGGAAAAGCATTCAAAGTCACTACGTCTTTGTTGGATGGACTGAGTGAGTCTATTCCAGAAGCTTTCAATACCTCTGTTTCTGAACAGATTGTTGATAGTGAAGAGTTTGATCCGTACATTATTCGGTGTAAAACAAAGGCTGAAGCTGAAAAAATAATTAAAACAATTAATAAGTTTTGTCCGCCCTATATTCAAAGTTGGTGGATAGATACTCAGGATGAATTAGTTCGAGAGGGGACGAATATTCGCGAAAAATTGGCAATAATAATTCAAGAAGATATCCAAGAAATATCAGATGAATTATCTAATTATCTTGGTGATGCTTTAGAAGTAAAACTGAACATAAACCCGATTCAGTTTCCAACTTTTGATTTTCCAGGAATTGATGCAAGAATTAAAGATGTACAAGTAGCAGTGGTAGAAATAGAAAGGAAAAAAGGTAAAAAAAGTCGTTGTTGTGACTCCGATCAAGTCTATTATACTGATGAACCTGTTACCAAAAATCGCAATTTTTTTGAAGTTAATTTACGGCAAACATTAGAGTCAATCAATCAAAAAATAGATGTGCAAACTTTTACAAACAAAGATTTGTTAGAGCGAGTTATTAACAAACAGGTTTCGGCTGATTTCAGAAGTGCCGAAAAGCAAATTAATGATTACATAAAAAGGTTTCAAAATGACTTCGATCGCGTTTTGAAGGAACGGGAAACCAAAGAAGCAGAAGCGCCGGAAATTCTAGCTCGTCTTGAGTATCAAAAAGCCAAGCTTATTGAGTACCTCAGTCAATTAAGTTCGATTCGGGAATCTCTCAATAGTTGGAAGCCAGTTAAGTAAAGTTAGAGAAAGTACGATCGCCCTTTTCTTCCAAAAGTGCGATCGCCCTTTCCCCCAAATAACCAAAAGCGCGATCGGCATTCCCATCCCGAATCCCAAAGTGCGATCGCCTTTCCCATTTCAAATCCCAAAGGGCGATCGCCCTTTTTTTATTCACTCGCGCACATATTCAACTTGTTAACATGATAACATATCAGCATAACAGGTGTACGATCGTGAGAATATAAAAATTGGAGGAAGCCTAAATGGGAAAAAGTACGGAAGTGCCAGCCAAGCGACACGACCCAAATTACATACAGCTATCGGGAGATGTCCGAAAAGAACTAGGACTTCAGTTTAAAGCTGCGTGTACTCTGAAGCAGCTAAATATAGGAGAAGGGTTGGAAGAGGCGATCGAGATGTGGTTTCAGGCTCAGCAAGTCCCCTCATCCAGCAAGAGCAGCAAAAAGGGGGACAAGTGAGAGATCCAGAACGGGAAAAAGAAGAGCTTGGCAATCCCATCAACGAACCCGTACAAGCGTATAACCTAAAAGAAGCGAAAAAGAAATGCCAACAGCTAGCAACTGAATATGAACGGTCTCTTGCAGATGTTCGCCCTGAAGGCAAAGCCTGGTTTCGCTGCTACTTTCAGTGAGGGAAAATACATGAAAATTCGAGAATCAGTTGGTCAAAGTGTCTGGAACCATTCTGAGGGTTGGTGCTGCGAGCCTCTTGACCCCATACCGCCCGGTCATATTGCCCTGGCCGTTGAAGCGATCGATCTTAATCTTGTAGACTGGGATATCGAAGAAATTGGCGAAAAAGCAGGTTTTGATATTCAGTACAAATACACGGGAGTCAATGACCCGAAAGATTCATCTTTAGCTTGCGTAAGTCAGTTTGTGGGCATCTATGAAGACTTCTCAAAGCTCGATCGCGATTTGGAAATTTTGATTGCAGCCGGCATTCCGCGTCATTTATTTAAAATACTGACTGACAACGATGACATCGATTTGAAGCCTGTAACGCAATACCTCAAAGCTGTCTCATAATGCTTTGAGTGTAGCGCAATTGTTTCTTTTTCCGAAAGTACGATCGCCCTTATTGTCCGAAAGTGCGATCGCCTTTCCCATGTCAAATCCCAAAGGGCGATCGCCATTCCTTAAGTTAAAATATAACTTGTCAGATTAGATAATATAACTTATCAGATTCAGAAAGGACAAGTTATGCCTGTAAACTGGAGAGAACATATCGTTAGTACCCCCGATGTACTGCGAGGTAAACCAAGAATCAAAGGGACTAGAATTCCCGTTGGCCTGATTTTAGGATATTTAGCATCAAATAACACTGTAGAACAAATCATCGACGAGTTTCCCGATATCACCAAAGAACAGATAGCTGCTTGTCTTGATTATGCTCGCGATTTGTCGGATTTTGAAACAGTTGCCTAATGAGTTTAAGATTGTTCATCGATCAATGCGTTCCTAAGTCTATTATTCAAATACTTCGTGATACCGGACATGAAGTTTTTGTATTGGGAGATTACATCTCAATAGAATCTCCAGATACTATTGTCATTGCCAAAGCTCAGGAATTCAATGCCATACTTGTTTCTCTGAATGGAGACTTCTCAGATATTGTGACTTATCCGCCAAGTTCATATCAAGGAATCATTTCTATTCAACTGAGAAATCACCCTGAAATTATTCCTCAGTTGATGGCAAGGCTAACAGAATACTTATCATTGCACGATAGTGAGGAGCATTATCGAGGTAAATTACTACTGGTAGAAGTTTACAGAATTCGCATTCGAGAGTAAAAATTGATAGCGAGATCCCTTTTCCCCCAAATAACCAAAAGTGCGATCGCCCTTATTGTCCGAAAGTGCGATCGCCCATAATTTCAGCATGGCAACCACTGTCAAATTCAACAGAGCGATCGGTATAATTAAAAAAACAACATCAAATACAGTCAATTAATGCCATGATTGCTAATTTGCCCATCAAGCTGCCTCACTTACCCAACAGCTTGCCCAGCGAAGGTTCTGTCCGCATTGAGTTAGTCAACGGACTCTTAATATTTAGCGCTTCTATTCAAACCCAGGAACGAATTCAAACTTTAACAGCTCAACAACAAGCATCAAATCTCACTCCCGAAGAACAAACAGAATTGGATGGATATCGAGAATTCATTAGCTATCTAAATTTGGTAAATGAAACCATGAAAAATACTTTTCTATATCCTTTGCGAGGCACTGTCATTGGCTATAATGAGCCGTTTGAACCTGCGGTTTCCTTGGAAGATTGGGAAGTGTTACAATGATTGTACTAGATACTCATATATGGGTTTGGTGGGTTGACGATAACACACGACTAACTCAGAAACATCGGGACAGGATACAACAATATCAATCTCAAGGTTTAGGAATCAGCATCATTTCTTGTTGGGAGGTTGCTAAATTAGTAGAAATGGGAAGACTTACTTTGTCCGTTATAGTTGATGAGTGGTTAAAACAAGCTTTGGCTTATCCCGGAGTGCAGCTACTCGAACTCACCATTCCCATCATTGTCGAGTCAACTAAACTCACAGGTTTTCACCGCGATCCAGCAGATCAAATCATTGTGGCAACTGCGAGGATTTGCGGGTGTCCCTTACTAACTGCTGATGCAAAAATTCTGGCATATCCTGATGTACAGACTCTTCAGTGACAGGTAAAAAATGCCTTAAGACGAATCTTTAGCTTGCGTAAGTCAGTTTGTCGGCATCTACGAAGACTCGTCAAAGCTCGATCGCCCTCTCGAAGCTTTGATTGTGGCCGACATCCCTTGTCATCTATTTAATAGGACTTACCCATGAGGCCCAGAAACCGGGTTTTTTATCCAAATACTTCGTTGTAGCCTGCAAATTCGGTAAAAAACCCCGTTTCTTTAGTCGGAGTGCATCAGTCTTGTCAGATAATGTTTTGGGTGTAACGCAATTGTTCTTTTTCCGAAAGTGCGATCGCCCTTACATCCCCAATTGTCAAAAAGTGCATGAAGCGCAGCTATCCCGTAGGGAATCGCCCCTACATGAATTATTCAAACTAACTCCGACACACTCAGCCGCCATTCTACGGATTCATACTCATCTAGCTCATTAAATTTTTTATCTCTTTTTTTTTGTCCTCAAACTAATTGATGAGATGAAGACCATGCAGTGACTATATATAGGGCTTTTTGCTGCTCATTTCGGTCATAAGATAGTTTCATTGTTTTGCCATCAATGGCAATCGCGTTTAATTCTAATTCCCCGATTATCGCATTTACCCAACTCAAAAAATATTCTTGAAACTGCTGCGGTTCACTTCGGGCTAATAAGGAGACTAAACCTGTCATTCGATTTTAGATTTTAGATTTTAGATTTTGGATTGACTTGCGCGAGATAAATTCGGGGGACGCAAGGATTTGAGATTTTAGATTTTGGATTGATTCCACGGATAAATCACGTGGCGGGTACCATCAAGAAATTCTTGGTCATGAGATGGTATACCGGTAATTATAGAAAGCTTTTGAACCATTCATATTTGGCGTTACCATAGGCTGTTCTTGCCACCCATCCGTCGGCACCGCGTCTGGATAGCTAGAATCGCGATCGATCTAATATCTTTGAGCAAATCTTCTTTACTTTTTTCTATTCTTAGGTCGTTCAATGTGGAAAAACTAAAAAAAAATGGTATTTAAAATATACACTTTTGGCAATGAATTTATTTGTTTGTTTGTTTTTGTTGCCAAGTTACAGCTTTACTAAAACCTCTTGCCCTCGATCACAATCTTGAACTACAATAAAGTACATAAAAAATTAGTCGGATCTAACTGTAGCATATTTTGGGTTAAAGTTAAGATTCGTTTACCCTGAATCTAAAATCTAAAATCTAAAATCTAAAATCGTATGACTGATTATAAAGGCGATCGACAAACCAGCAACTTAGCAGCTATTAACCAACAAATCACTTGGCTTCAGCAACAGCCAGACGGCTTCCTATTTCAACAAAACTCCGGCGACAACTGCATCGCCGTAAAAAAAATAAACTCAGTGCTACTACTGCTCTTAGCAGACAGAGAAACCTTAATCACAAATGTAGCTCAATCTATCCTAGACCTCAACAATCCACTAAATTTAATTTTTCCCTATTCCCGATCCGTGCTGCTAGCATTAGTCTGGAAAACTAACCCAAAAAAAATCTATGTAATCGGATTTGGTGGCGGCACTCTCCCCAGAATTTTCCACCACTATTTCCCTAACGCGATAGTCGAATGTACAGATATTGACCAAAAAATAGTCGAAGTAGCTCAAAAATTTTTTGGCATTCAATTCGACGACAGACTCAAAGTAGTCATTCAAGACGGACGCGAATATCTAGCCCAACAAGATTCCATAGTAAAAAACGATATAATTATCGTGGATGCTGGTTTTGGCAGCGGCTATATGCCCTATAAATTGGTGACACAAGAATTTTACCAACTGTGCAAAACTCGCTTGTCAAGCGCAGGTGTTCTAGTTGTCCACCTGTTCCACAAACAAGAGTTTAATGCGGCAGCGGTGAAAACGATTCAAACTGTGTTCGCACAAGTTTATATATGCAATTTAGAAACCGGCAACAGCGTTGTCATTGCGACTAATGCTCCCGATTTAGCTAAAAATGAAATTTTCTTGAAAGCCGAACTTATTCAAGATTTCCACAATTTAGGATTTTCCTTAATAGAAATGTCGCTCCAGCTAAAAAAAGTAGCCCAATTTCCGGAATGGGTGAAAATTTGGGAAACGCTGCCAATTTTTACAGATGCTGAAATACCCGCCGGATATTTGGACTGATAAATATACACAATTAGGGCTGTTAAGGGAATCCACAAAAAACTCTAATTGTAGGGTGCTTATGGGGGCACGATCGGGCTGTAGAGTGTTTAGGGGCGCACCATCGCTATGCCTTTAGCAAATCCCAATCACTCAACAGTTGATACTACGAAACTTCGCTCTAAAAAATACTTGACAGTGAAAATCTGGCGGTGTATTATAGAAGTAGTGCAAAAAATGAAAAACATGAGACTAAAAAGTTGGGAGTCTCCTCGCAGCGAGGGTAGAAACTCCAAAGGTAAAGGCGGCTCAGCCAGGGCTCGGCAACTCAAAAAGCAACAGCAAACTCTGCGAAAACAGTTAAAAGCTCAACACGATCGACAAAATCACCCACAAAACCACCAACAAAACCATCAAGGGAAGGAAACCCATAATTCCTTCCCTTTTTTTGTATCTTTCCGCTGCTCAATCCCGCTGAATGTTCGGACAAATCGTGCTAGTAATGCTCGCCTGCGAGGGTTGCTCTTGCCAGCACTTGAGAATGCCTTGCAACTCCCTCTTCAAAGTTTCTAAGGCTGCAATTTGCACGGAAATTTCCTCTACTTTAGCCGTTAGATGCTGCTTCGCTTCAGAACAAGGCAACTCTCCCCGATCGCGAACCTCTAAAATATCCTTAATTTCCTGAAGGCTCAAACCCAGAGTCTGAGATCGTTTAATAAACGCCAACCTGTTGAATACGGTTTCGCCAAACAAGCGATAGCCCGCGGGCGATCGCTCCACCGCAGGAGACAGCAAGCCCATCTCCTCATAGTAACGAACAGTTTTGACCGACAAACCGCTACAGGCAGCTACAGAGCCAATTTTGTACAGTTTCTCGGCAACAGAAATATTCATAAACCAAGCATCCAAGATCGAAAGACTTTCTTGCCCTATCTTTTGGTGCCTCAGATCCAGGGAGTCGATCGGCACATCGCCCAGTCAGCATTGCCCAGTAATCTTAATAAGGAGGATTTTTTTTAGACACATTAAGCACCGGTAACTGAGGTCTAGAAGACTGAGGAGGAAGATAGTATTCGGGAGCAGGTGCGGTTTGTTCGGCTGCAGAGCGGTAAAATTGCCACCAGCGGAGAGCCATCGCCACCCCAGCGGTGCCAAGCCCAAAAGCCAATAAAGAGCCACTCGCACCCATGCTGCCGATGGCTGCATCGACAACGCCCACTGTCACAACAAAGCTGGTAATTGGCTCTTTACGGTAAGCTGACCTCAAAAGTCGCGTCCATGAAGCATTCATTTGGTTTTACTCTGTTCTATATTTATTTACAAGCTGCTATACAAAACTTGGCTAAACTTATCTCAGTTTCACCATTCAACTAGAAGTATTTTCTAGAGGGTCTGATTCCTGCTTCTGCCAAGGGAGTCGGCTCCTACTTGTCCACAGGCGTAAATTCGGGTGTAGCCCACCCTATTTTTTTAGTCAGTACAACTATTCTTTTTGAAGCTTTTAGCCATTGTTGAACCATTATTTTCAACCCATTTAACGAATCGTGGTATCCCGTTCGACCTTGTTATAGGCTGGTCAGTCTTAAATCGACCGTGGTTTACAAACCAGAAAATTTTTGCCTTGGTTTTCGGCATTATCCTGAGAATGTTACATAAAACGGAGCGCCTGTCAATATGGTCGCCATAATTCGCTTGATGGCAAGTTTAATAAAGCATTAAGCGATTAGAGCCATCTCTAAAACTTAGAGTTGGCGGAACGATCGGGATTTCTAGCTCAAAGACTAGCTTCACTAAAATTAATCTTCTCGCCTGTGGGGAATTGTACGGGAGCGAGGCAAAATTGCCAAGCTTGTCAAATCAAAATTCCACCCCATATATACCTCCAAAAGCCAGCTATTGCATTCGGGAACAGAACTCTCTCGACAGAGAAGTCGCTGGGCTTGTTTCTAATTAATATTTTAATCAATTCCCGAATTTGTCGCGGTCAGCAGAAGCCACACCCGCTGCCGTTCGAGTCAAGACAAAGTGTAAGGCTGACCGCGCCGTTGCTAAAATTAGTTGAGACCTAACCAGGACAGCAAGCCCTGGCCTGTGACATACTCGATAATTAAAGTTAGAGAAAAACCGATCATCGCGGCTCGACCGTTAAGGCGTTCCGCGTAGCTGTTGAAGCCAAACTTTGGCTGTTCCAGTTTGGGAGTGACGGTGGGTTGGAGTTGTGTCATTGCTTTGGGTACCTGGCGATCGACGCTATTCAAATGTGAAATCCAATGTTAGTTACAAATCTTAAACATTGCTACTTCTATTATAAAGAGGGTTAACCGCCGTCAACCGTCCCCGAAGAGAAAAAACTGCTGCCAACTAATGCCAATTAATTATACCCGCTCAAAATATGACTAATCAGTTAGATAACGATAAGCTTCCTGTCGCCGTACAGCGAGTAGCCTTTGCCCTTCGTACAACAGGCTGGGTTTGCTTCTGGGTACAGTTAGTGCTAGCGGTTGTAGCGGGGATCATTTTGCTCTTTGCCATCCCCTTCGCCCTCCCCAGCACTACCGTCGCTGGGCGTTCAACCAGTGCCGGCACCGGCGGGGGCGTTTTTTTTGCCATTTGCGGGCTAGCCGTACTCGCTTACAGCGTATATCGCTCTTTCCGCTTCACCCGTTTGTCGAGACAACTGCGATCGCCCGGTAACGCAGCGCGCCCCAAAAAAGCAGACACCATCAAAGAGGTGCGGCTGGCACTGATGAGCAACTTGTCAGGAATGATCCTGACGCTGATCGGCGCAGAAGCCATCAGCGGCACGCTTTTAGCGAAATCTCTAGCTCAGCCGCAAGCCTTGTTCGGTGCCGCAGTTGATGTGGGCCGATTTATTCAGCCTCTAGATATATTTGTGGTACTCGCCAATACTCACGCCACTGTTGCCCATTTTGTCGGGATTTTCGGGGCTCTTTGGTTGCTCGATCGCATCCACAAACAATAGTTATTGGGGAGGGGCAACCGATGCCCGATGCCCAATGCCCGATGCCCGATGCCCGATGCCCCACTCTCCCACTCTCCCCCAACCGACATCCGGAATCACTGCCAACCTGTCGAAGAACGTACTCAGATACCTTCTACCAAGACAACATGAATATCATGGCACTGAAACCCGAGGCTTATTTTGGGGTGACAGATCACCCAACTATTGAAATTTCTCAAGAAAGTTTTCGTTCTGTTCTAGGTCAAATAGAAGCTGAACTCCTCTGTAGCGACACCTATAGCCACGCTCTAGCTAGCCTGCAAACAATGTTGGGCGAAGCAGCCTCCGCTGCCGAAATTTTAATTAGAGCAGTTAGCAGAGAAGCCGTCAAGCTCGCATTCGATCGATTTCCCAAACAGAACAAAATTGAAGCGCAAGTAGCCCAAGAGAGTGTTACTGCTGTAAGTCCCGCTATTGAGACGGTGACAGAAATTCAAGAATTGGAGCCACCAGTAACTGCTCCTGTCTTCTATTGGCGCAGCGCTACTGTGGAAGCGCCCCCCCAAACCGAGTCCGACACAGAAGAAAATTCCGATCGAGAAACTAACACTTCTGAAGACAGCAAACAAGCGCCCCAAGACGAAATTAAAGTCGAGTCGGCTCTACCTGCAACTGTCACCGTCCCCGGAAAATTCTTTCCAGGGTTCGGTTTTCCCAAAAAGCCGAAAAAACTCACCAAGGAAGAAGAAGCAGCTTTAGCCGTTCAACAGCGAGAAGAATGCCTGCGGGAGTTGGGTAAAGAATTGCGTAAGGGACGGCAAATTCGCTCCCTATCCCTGCTCCAACTCCACAGTCAAACTCTCGTGCCGCTGCACCACATCGAATCGATCGAAAATGGGGAAATCGACAAACTGCCCCAAGATATTTACGTTAGAGGTTTTATCCGCAGACTAGGCGACGCCTTGGGACTAGACGGCAGCGCTATGGCGAATGCTTTGCCCAAACCCGCTCCGACTCCAATTCCCAGTATGTATGTGTCTGTTTCCGATTCCGACTCAGGCGAAGGCTTTCAAATGCGTCCGGTGCATTTGTACATCGGCTACACCGCTTTGATGGCTGGGGCTGTAGGGGGTTTGGGTTGGCTGTCGCAGCAACCCGTGGTGCCAGGAGCACAGGCAGTACCTCAACCGCAGGTGACACCGCCAGCCTCAGTTGCACCGGCTCAGAAGACCCCAGAAAAAGCACCTCAACCGGGCTTGAAGAAGTCTAAGACCGGGGGAATGATTATGGGCGCTGACATGGCGCCGCCGGAGGTGATTTTTGGTTAGTGTGTGTCGGGCGAGCGATCGTCCGACAACTCTCTTGGCGCAGGTGAACTCGGAAACCCGGTTTCCGAGTTCACCTGCATAGGGATATTTGTTTGAAGAAATAAGTCCCGCAAAGCAAATACGGTTGAGATTGTAGTTCAATCCCCGCTTTTCATCTATCTGTAGACTCAATTCTAAAATCTAAAATCTAAAATCTAAAATCTAAAATCGCCAGCCCGTGTACCCAAAGTGATTTTTCAACTACATCAGGAAACCCGATATGTGCGATAAACTATCTATTTGACCACTCCTCAAAGAGGTTTCTGATAAGATGAGTTCCCCAGCTACCGCTGCTTTCTCCGATCTCGATCCGCTATCGACTCACTCGCCAACAGTCACGAGTTCGGTGGCACCAGACACTGCTTTGGTAACGGCGGCTCAACTGCCACAAGCATCTTGGACAATAGAAGATAGTGAGAAACTCTACCGAATTCAAGGTTGGGGCGAACCGTATTTTTCGATCAATGCAGCCGGTCACGTTACAGTGTCTCCCAAGGGCGATCGCGGCGGTTCCCTGGACTTGTGCGAACTGGTAGAATCCCTAAAACAGCGAAATTTGGCTTTGCCCCTGCTGATTCGATTTTCTGATATTTTGGAAGACCGGATCGAGCGCTTAAATTCGTGTTTTGCCAGAGCGATCGCTCGGTACAACTACAAAAATGTCTATCGCGGTGTCTTTCCAGTTAAATGCAACCAGCACCGACAATTAATTGAAGATTTGGTGCGTTTCGGTCAACCCCATCACTTCGGGCTCGAAGCCGGATCTAAACCGGAATTAATGATAGCTTTGGCGACCTTAAAAAACCCAGGCGCTTTATTAATTTGTAACGGTTACAAAGACCGCGAATACATCGAAACTGCTATTTTGGCGCAGCGACTAGGGCAAACTTCCGTAATTGTGCTGGAGCAAATAGAGGAAGTAGAACTCGCAATCGCCGCAAGCATTGCATTAGGCATTAAACCGATTTTGGGAGTGCGAGCAAAACTCACTACCAAAGGGGTTGGCCGCTGGGGAGGTTCCACGGGCGATCGGGCAAAATTTGGCTTGACAATTCCTGAAATTATGCGTGCAGTCGGCGAACTAGAAAAAGCGGGAATGCTCGGTTGTTTGCAGTTACTGCACTTCCACATCGGCTCTCAAATTTCCTCAATTAGCGTTATCAAAGACGCCATTCGAGAAGCCAGCCACATTTATGTAGAATTAGCTAAATTGGGAGCTAATATGAACTACTTGGACGTAGGCGGTGGCCTCGGCGTTGACTACGACGGGTCTAAAACAAACTTCCACGCTTCCAAAAACTACAATATGCAAAACTACGCTAACGACGTAGTAGCGGGAGTGAAAGATGCCTGCGACGAGCGGAAAATCCCGGTTCCAATTATCATTAGCGAAAGCGGGCGGGCGATCGCTTCTCACCAATCAGTGTTAGTTTTTGACGTACTCGGTACTAGCGATGTCCCCAGAGAAGTACCCGAACCAGTAGACGAAAACGCGCACCAAATTCCGCGCAATCTCTACGAAATTTACCAATCTATCAGTCCCGAAAATTACCAAGAAGTTTATCACGATGCTATCCAATTCAAGGAAGAAGCAGTCAGTTTATTTAACTTAGGCTATTTGGGAATTGCGGAACGGGCGAAAACCGAACAGTTGTACTGGGCTTGCTGCGATAAAATACAGGCGATCGCGCGGCAAAATGAATACGTATCTGACGATTTGGAAGACTTAGAAAAGGTGATGGCGTCCATTTATTACATCAACTTATCTGTTTTCCAGTCAGTACCGGACAGTTGGGCAATTAACCAATTGTTCCCAATTATGCCAATTAACCGACTCGACGAAGAACCAACTCAACGCGGTATTTTAGCCGATCTTACCTGCGACAGCGACGGCAAAATCGACCAATTCATCGATTTGCGAGATGTGAAGTCGGTTTTGGAACTGCATACTCTCAAACCTGGAGAACCTTACTATTTGGCGCTCTTTTTGGGAGGTGCTTATCAAGAAATTATGGGCAACCTTCACAACTTATTCGGCGATGCTAATGCAGTTCATATTCAGCTAACACCTTCTGGCTATCATATCGAACACGTTGTGAAAGGAGACACTATGAAAGAAGTCCTTAGCTACGTACAGTACGATTCAGAAAATTTGGTGGAAAGCATCCGCCGTCAGACAGAAGCAGCTTTGCAGCAAAATAAAATTACTCTTTCCGAGGCCCAACTTTTGCTGCAAAATTATGAGCGGAGTCTCAGCCAATATACTTATCTTCAGTCTTAAAATGTAGGGTGCAACTGACATCTTGCAGCAATATCAATAAGAGGATTTTTCGTGGGATCGGGCGGGTTTATAGAACCTATTTGCAAGCTTTAAGGCTGTTGGCGAACCCGCCCCTAGGGCTAATTGAGAATGGTGCAAGATGTAGGGTGCAACTGAGATGTTGCACCACTGTCAAGAAGCCTTTTATGAACAGGCTTTCCGGCCTGTTCCACAAACAGTAGATTTTCTTGTGGAACAGGCCGGAAAGCCTGTTAAGCGAGAATGGTGGAAGAGGTGAGGTGCAACCTAAGCACATAACCAGAATTGAAAGCTGAGATCGTAAATGTAAAAGTAGGGTGCGCTAGGCGCACCTTACCTTGAGCAATTAGCAATTAGCAATTAGCAATTAGCAATTATCCACCATTACCGAGAATTTCAGATATCGCGCGCCGCTCTTCTCCGTGTTGAGTGGGTAAAACTTGGCGAGCGTCAGTAATCAGCCAATCGAGAGCCGCCGCTTGCAAATCGATCGCAGCCCCGGTTTTATCAACGCAGTAGCGCCCGAACACCAGTTTGTCAACCAACCGCACCTCCGGGCCCAAACGGGAATACTCAAAAATCACGCTGTTTTCCACAGTGGCGCCACTGCAAAGCCAACAATTTGGGCCAATCATTGTCGGGCCGACAATTTTTGCTCCATCCTCAATGATCGTCATCCCCCCTATGTAAACAGGCCCAGTAATATCAACTTTATCCCAGTTAACAGCTACATTCAAACCAGCGTAAATGCCGGGGCGCACTTCAATTCCCGGAATCGAAACATTTTTAACTTGTCCCAGCAGCACGCTCTGAATTGCCCGCCAATAGTCAGGAACTTTGCCGATATCCACCCACTCAAAGTCCATGCTAATCCCGTAAAAAGGCGCGCCTTCTGCTACTAGCTTGGGAAATAACTGCGAACCGATATCGTATTCCTGGCCCGAAGGGATGTATTTGAATATTTCCGGTTCAAAAATATAAATACCAGTGTTAATGTCGGTACTCAGAGCTTCCTCTACAGAAGGTTTTTCTTGGAAATCTTTAATTTTGCCAGACTCGTCTGTTACCACCACTCCGTAACTGGGAACCTCCTCGCGGGGAACCGATTTCATAACAATAGTAGCGATCGCCCCTTTTTCCCGGTGCCACTTCACAGCAGCAGTCAAGTCCAAGTCAATCAAAGCGTCGCCGCACAGCACCACAAAAGTATCGTCAAAAAACGGCGAGAAATCCTGAATTCGTTTCATGCCACCAGCAGAACCGAGAGCCTCTCCAATCAGTTCTCCCTCCTCAATTCGCCCTTCAAAAGAATAGGCAATTTGTACCCCAAACTTTTGACCGTCGCGAAAGTAGTTTTCAATCACGTCGGCCAGGTGGGAAACATTGACCATAATCTGGTCAAATCCGTGCTGGCGGAGCAATTCAACCAAAAACTCCATCACTGGCTTTTGCAGGATGGGAATCATCGGTTTGGGTATTGTCTGAGTAATAGGACGGACGCGAGTGCCTTTACCGGCCGCCAGAATCATCGCTTTCATAAGAAAAACTCGGTAAGTGGGAAACTCAGGGTATGAAAGACCTGAGAGGGAAACGACACGGGCGGTTTCAACCGCCTTTAATCTTTCTGTATCCATTACCGCCTTGGAGTTGCTCGACAGGAGTGTACTTTTGTAATGCACTTTCGGCAGGACAGTTAGCGCCTCAAACCTTGCAACTCTGTACGCATAATGTTTGCTCTTATGGAGCCTCCCTTTCGGGGTAATGTTCGCTTCGACCTGGTTATAAAAGCTTGTTAGACCTGCAACACTGTTTCAGTGACTTTAAAACTGTTTAATTGCAGATGACAGAGCGGAAAACTAGCGTCGCATTCTCCGGTGTCGTGACCTAAATAACGTCTCCTCTTTCGAGGGGTCTGGTCAGAACAGCTTGCAATTTCTTACAAGCTCAGTGGCTTTAGCCCTGAGTTCCTGACTCTTAACTTCCTCAACCCTCTGTTAACTGATATCAACTGAACAATTAGATGCTAGCGGTGGCGATCGTCGAATCGATCGAGCACAGCAAAATCCTGACCAGTTTATAGGCGACATCGTACCAGGCTATCAATCATTTATCCCCAATTTACCTAGATTTAAGAAACCAGGAATAGGGAATCACCAAGAACTTCGCACTGCCACTCTCCGCATTCGGGACTCAGCAACAGAATGCCATAGAGCGAGATTCTCCCTGGAATTTTAACCGACGCAGTGGCATAGTTATTAGTTTCGCCCGAGAACCTAATACCCTCTAAGCTCAAAGCGCGCGGATTTTGAGGTCTTGATAAAACTCCTCTTGAAGCAACTCTACTTTAGACTGAGCCGATAGTAGCAACAACGCCCAAAAAATACCTACGCGGTCATGATTTGGCAAGTGAACTTCCCCAGTGGATACCGGGTGTTCTGGGTTGACAGAGGAGTGCAAATCCTTATGATGCCAGAGCTCTAGCAAGTTGTCCAAGTCCAGCCAACCCTCGTCAATTTCCGCGCCCCGCTGAGCCAGAAACCGTTCGAGTTCACTAGCAGTTTCTACGAGATTTTCTTGGTGAGCTAGCTCAAAGATAGCCTGGGCCGCTTGCGATCGCATTTTTGAGGTAGGGCGGCGCCGGGGGGTAACTGTCTGCTGCTCCATTGCTGCTTTCATTAGCTGCAACTGCTCAATCAGTTCTGGGAGAGTCACCGGTCGTTTTTGCGGTAGTTGAGCTACACCGCGACGGCGCAATTGCCGCTCTAAATGCTGCGGCAAGTGTCGCCCGCCTGAGTGCTCTGCGTCTTCTACTGCAGGCTCGTCGGCGTCGGGATTCGCGGGGGGTTCTGAGAGGACGATACTTTCTGCTTTGAGCAAAACCAGCATTGAAGCGTACAAAAACGCTTGGCCGGAGTGGGACAAATCGGAGAAATCCTTACTCTGATCAGTATCGCAGGCGTTCGTAAGCTTGCTCAGACATCGATCGAACACTTCAATTACCTTAACGTCCCAAGGATCAATTTCTCCCCGTTCGGCGAGGTCAATTAAAATTGCGATCCCCTCGGAAATCGTTTCTAAACCATCTTGGTCTCGGGAAACGGCCATTCGATTTTAGATTTTAGATTTTAGATTTTAGATTTTAGATTTTAGATTTTAGATTTTGCCTCGGAGAAAACCAGAGAGCATATCAAATTAATTGGCGGTCATTTCAGCAGCTTTGGCCTCAATGGCTGCTATTTCTAAACTTATCGGTTCTGCACTTTCTAACAAAGGTTGTTGGCCTTCTACTTCGGCTTTATAGCGTTCAAGATTTTGTTCTAATTCCTGAATCCGCTGCTCTTTTTCGCGAACTTGGCGGAGTTGTTGGCGCGAGGCGAGGGTTCGCTGCATTCTCGACCACAGACTGAACAGCCACGCTAGTGTTGCCCCTAATCCTATCGCTACAATTAGTTCTACGCACAGCGGAGCTTTAACTTGGACGCCTTCGATAACTTGAATCACGACTGGCTGTGTATTTTCTATGCTGAATAATACTAGAGCCAAGCAAATCAGAAAGATGAAGAAGAAATTTAGCGATCGCATTTTCTCTGTTCCTAATTCTCAATTCAGGTTAAGCAAATTATTTACCATTTGTCAACTGTTTTTAGGCATATATTCTCAGTGTTTTTATAAAATCTAATCGGGTCAATTAACCATAATATCCGGGGAGGGGCGGGTTGATGGCAGCTCTGAGAGTTGATTGAAGAGATTGGTTAAGCCGCCCCTCTAGGACATATCCTCTTTAGGTTTGACCGATGTTTTGCGGTTTCTTGCCGATTCCCAGCCCTGGCAATATTTGATATTTCAAAGCAATGCCCGCCGCCACAAATAAGGCAATAATCAGCGCCCCAATTCCTACGGGACTGGGAATCCAGAATATCGCCTCCAAATAGTTAACTTCTCCGGGTTTGAGCTTCCAAACTAACTGTTTTCCTTGCTGATAGCTTTCGGGAACCAGCGCACCAGCGACTGTTTCAATACTTTCGGCGCCCCAAGGTGTGTTCAAGCTAAAGTCTAGCTCCAAAAGTCCCCCCGGACTCAGCAGCAGACTGCCATTAGAAGAAAGCAGTGAAAGAGAGCGCAAATCCAATTCCAAACTCAACCGATTTCTCAGCACCAATAACAAATTATTCTGCTTGACATTAAGGTGAGATTCAAACTTCGGCAAATCGGTTTCTAGCCGACTTGAAACCAGAGATTTTGTCGTTGGTGCGATCGGATTGTAAAATTGGTTGAACTTGTCTTGCAACTCGGATCCATTATTGAAAGGAATCGTCACTAGAACTTCTGTGGGGGAAACCCGTTTAGTTTTTCCGTCCAGCAACCTCACCCGGCGTTCTACGCTTTTCAACCATTCTGCAACAGTTTCGCTGCTGAAGCTCGTCAACCTTTCCCCTAGTTTAATGTGCTGCACGATTTCGCCGCGAGTTTGACTCTCAAAGTTGACCCCGACATCGTACTGAACGCATCCAGTCACTAGAGTTAAAAGGCAAAAAACCAAAGGTAAAAGAAAGAAAAAGTGCTTTTTCTTCTTCCCAGTTCCATCCTTGACATTTTGCTCTTTCATTATATATTTTTCCCTATTTTTACCTATTTGCATGAATTAGCAAAGCGTTGAATTGCCGACACTGTTTCTATGTTTGTTTAACTGGTTCCTAGGCTCTGCCTGGGAACCCATGTCCAGACGCTTTGCCTCGCAAGCTTTCATCCAAATTCGAGGCAGAGCCTCATCATCTGTATTACCAGGCAGAGCCTGGTAACGAGTAAAACCGCACTGAACTTATTGCCTCGAAGCTACACCCAACTGTTGAAACAGCATACTTGGCAAATAGGCTGCACCGCCTACCCATTCGGCTTCGCTACTTAAATCTGCCAAATTTTTAAAGGCTTCAAAAATGCTGCCTGCCACCATTGTATTCTTGACGCGACCCACAATTTTGCCTTTTTCTACTTTATAGCCTAAGTCCAAATTGACAGAAAATTCGCCAGCTAACTGATTGGACTGACCGGCACCTAAAACCTGTTCTACTATTAGACCTTCGTCCATGCTAGCAATCAAGTCTTGAGTGGCGGTATTTCCGGGGGAAATGCAAAAGTTAGTCAAATCAGGGCCGGGGCGAGACAATCCGCCACGAAAACCGTTGCCGGTTGATTGTACACCGGCGCGAGCGGCCCACCTGCGATCCCAATAAAATCCGGTGACAGTACCTTTGTCTATCAAGACTTTGCGGGTGGTGGGTGTACCTTCGTCGTCAAAGGGACAAGCAGAAGGGCCTAAAGTGGGGTCTTCAAAAAAGGTAAAGCGTTCGTCAAATAAGGTTTCGCCGATTTTGTCGGCTAGGGGAGAGGCTTTTTGAACTACTGCTTGGCCTGAAAGGATGGTATCAAAGAGGCCACCGAGGGTGCTAGCGGCGGCTCTGGGGGTAAATAATACTGGGTAGGAACCGCTGGTGATGCTGGCTGAATGTTCAGCGAGGCGGTATTTTTCGAGGAGTGATTCGAGGATGCTGTTGGTATCCAGGGGACGATCGCGCGCAACATCGTAACTGTATGCTTGCATAAAGTCTTCTCCCTTTACCAAATTTCCCGCGATCGTCCCGCTGACTATTTGGCTGCTTCTTTCGGCATACACGTCTCGCGTCGTGGCAATTTTGACGCGCCCGCTGCGGACGTGGAAGCCGACATCTACCATAATATCGGGATTGTAGGCGTGAACTTGCTCGATCAGGTTTTTGCCGTTTTCGACTAATTCTTGAGTTGTGGGCGGAGTGTAGGTGGTTTCCGGGCCTTTTAGGTGGAAGTCGGAGGCGAGTTCAAATTCTGCGGGGTCGCCGATTTCGGCTGTTTGAATGGCTGCATCTACTAAATCGTCTATCCGCGTTAAATCTGTGGAACTAGCAAAACCGATTTTGCCGTGCGAAATCAGCCGCAGTGCTACGCCTTGCAGTGCTTTGGTTTGCAGGGATTTGAGGCGATTGTTTTCAAATTCGATGGGGGTGTCTTGACTCGACAGGTAGTATACTTCAGCGGCATCCGCGCGTTGAGATGCCAATTTTAATATCTGTTCTATGGTTGAATCGCTCACAATAATCGCCTTTTTGGTTTGGTCTTTTCTTTATTTTAGCGATTTAGGGTGTTGCCAGAAACCGGGTTTTTTCCCAGAATATCGATACACCACCGAAAAGCTGCGAAAAACCCAGTTTCTTTAGTCGAAGTGCATCCATCAATCCCCAGCCATCTGCTGAACCATAGCAATAATTTCTCTCACTGTCTCCGCGTCGGGCGATCGCAAATGCTGTAAAATCTCCAAAGATTGCTGTAAATAATTCAACTTAGAAACCGGGTTTTTTGTGAATCTGCCGGCTACAGCGAAGTATTTCCATAAAAACCCGGTTTCTCGACACCCGCGCCTAAAACTGAAGAGCATTCCTCTATAATTGTAATTCACACTGTTTAAAAACATAGTTAACTGCTGCAAACAGTCGCTCTAAGTCCTGAATTGTATAGAAAATTTTATTTTGAGTAAACATTTCTAATTTCAGCTTGCCAAACTGCCACATTGCCCCATTAGAAACAATCCCAAAGATAGTTTGTTCCGGTTCATTGTTAAGTCGCTGCACGGCGATCATTTCTGCCAAACACTGCCCCCATCCTTCATCAAATGCGCTCTCTTTCTTGGCTTCAACTAATATGAAATAGGGCTTTTGAAATACTCACCGTGCTGAAGCAGCGGTGATTCTTGACGCTTCATCGGGTGATGCTACCGAAATAGTCTCACTCTCCCTCTGCGTCCGTTTAGAGTCGTGGCGATTCCCCATCCCGACTTTCTCTATATTCCTCGAAGCGTTTTGATCTCTATCCTGCTCAGTACCGCAACTAACACAAAGCACTGAACGAATAGACAAATCAATCTTGCCCCATTTAAAACCACAATCCGCACAAACTTGGCTAGTAGGTTCCCATCTACTAATTACTTGAAACTCTCTACCAAACTTTTCAGATTTAGCCTCACAGAGAGTCCTAAATTCTCGCCATCCTTGCTGACTAATTGCCCGTGAAAGTTTCCGGTTTTTTACCATTCCCGATACATTGAGGTCTTCCCAAATAATCACTTGGTTTTCCTTGACTACTTTAGTTGACAATTTGTGCAGGAAATCTTTCCGGGTATCGGCAATTTTATTGTGCAACTTAGCAATTTTAATTCGGGTTACGTTTCTCCTTTTAGAGTCTTTTGGTTGACGAGCTAATTGGCGCTGGAGTTTGCGAATTTTCCGGTCTAATTTTTGGTAGCTAGGGCTTTCAGCTTTTTCTCCATTGCTCATTGCTGCAAAAGTTTTTATTCCTAAATCAATTCCGATACTTTGGTTTTTGGCATCAGAGTGAACGGGTTGAACTTCTACTACAAAACTTAGGAAATAACGATTTGCACAATCTTTGATTACTGTGACTGAGCTAGCTTCAGATGGAAGTTCTCTTGACCAGATTGGCTTGACAATACCAATCTTGGCTAAATACACACCGCCATTCTTAAAAGAAAAGCCTCCAATCCGAAATCTGGCAGACTGGCTATTTGTTCTTTTCTTGAACTTAGGATAACCCACTTTACGACCCTTTCGCTTCCCTTTACAGGAATCGAAGAAGTTCTTGAAAGCTGTTTCTAAATCCGCTACAGACTGCTGTAGAGGGATATTAGAAACTTCGCTCAGCCAAACTCTTTCTTCGGTGTTTTTTGCTTGGGTTATTATGATTTTTTGCAGCTCAGATGAACTTGCCTTTTTTTCAGACTGCTTGCAGAGGGCTAGACTATCGTTCCAAACCACCCGGACGCAGCCAAACAGCCGAGCCAAGCTCTGCTTTTGTTCGGTCGTCGGATAAAATCTGTACTTGAATCTCGCCTTCATGGTTATATTGAATGTTGGTCTGTAGGTTTAATTATATATTGGTTGACAAGCAATGACAACAGTTTACCGTCGGGAACGCCATTCTGTTACAGAACTTAAAATATATTTGGTCTGTATAACAAAATATCGTCGGTCTGTATTCACGAGCGAAAGTCTTGATTTGATTGAAAAGTCGTTTCGAGATGTAGCCCAAAAAATGAACTTTCAAGTGCTAGAGTTCAACGGGGAAGCCGATCACGTTCATGCGCTGATCGAGTATCCGCCTAAATTATCTATTTCTCAAATAGTTAATGCACTCAAAGGTGTTTCTAGTCGTCGCTACGGACAGGCTGGATACAAAAAACCCCACAAAGAAGCTTTATGGAGTCCTAGTTATTTTGCGGTTTCCGTAGGTGGCGCACCTCTAGAAGTATTGAAGGAATACATTAGAAACCAAGAAAAGCCGTCCTAAAAGGACGGGGCTTGTATCCCAGTTTCTTGGTCAAAAACTACTGTGCCGAGGGGGGAGCGCTTCGCCAATATATAATCTGGAATTCCTGACAGATTATCATTATAGACTAAGGTTTGGTGACTCCAGAGGAGAAAATTACTGCGATAATTTTTCCAAACTTCTTTTAATACAGGATAAATGATATTTTCACAAATGGCGATTTCCGAGTTGTCAAATACTCCCTCATTGAAAATCAATTCTAATTCATTCCGAAAAACTTCGCTGACTGCAAATTCTGTTTCGACAATGAAATTCTCCCGTAGGCAATTAATTTGGAATTCTTTGGCGACCGCGCTGATACTTTTATAATTGCTAAAAGGCATTGCTTAACTTCTCTCAGGGCTTATGCAAGCAATGGTTTGATATCATCATGTCGGATCGATTGACTATAATATAGCGACCAGGGCGGGTTTTTGAGATTGTCAATTATTGGCGAGTATTGTTGGTGAACCCGCCCCTACCATATTGGGTAATCGACCGCATATGAAATTAAACAAATGATTAATAACTAAGAAATAATCCGCCTAAAATTAGCCCGATCGCAATTAACGCCACCCAGATAAACCTATTATCTTTCGTATTAACCTGACTCAAATCTACAGGCTCTGGTACGACTGGCTTGGGTTTAGCGTACTTGATATCAGCGTTCGGATTGGATTGAAAACTGATTGATTGATTTTCATCTAAAGCTGCCAAATCAGGGATTTTCACCATCCATTCAGGAGGGATAGTGAGTTTGGGAGCTTCGAGAATGAACAGCAAGCGCTTTGCTTGCTGGCGGGTTTCTTGGCGGGGATGGCGGGTGAGCTTGCGGCAAAGCTCGATCGCCTTTTCTGTATTGCCAGAGGCTTCGTAGGCTGTCACTAGCCACATCTGCACCTCACCGCCCAACCTGGAATTTCGATCGACTAAACCGGTAGCTGTTTCTAAACTCTGCACAGCTTGAGCATACCGGCCACTCTCAAAAGCTACTTGCCCAGCTTGGTACTCAGTTTGAACTATTTCTAACTTTTCTGAAGTCACGAGCACCCACCCAATTCACAAATATTACTTCCCAAATTCCCCAAACGCTAGAATTCGCTGTTGTGTTGCGACATACTGGATTCATTATCCCGTTTGGAACCCAGGAATTCTAACTGGTCTACTCTAATTACAGGCTTAGAGCGATTTGCTCCCGTATTCCGGTCTTGCCAGCGCTCGAACCTCAAAGAGCCTGTTACGCCAATTTGAGAGCCTTTGCGAACGTAGTCAGCAGCGACTTGCGCTGTTTTGCCCCAGATTTCCAGATTGAACCAGTCTGGTTGATCGCTGTTCTTGGTTCTGCGATTCACTGCCAGGGTCAACTTGCACAGAACTGTACCCGACTCAAAATACTTCACGTCCGGGTCGCCGCCGACGCGGCCTACTAAAGTTACAACATTAAGACTCATAAACTTTTTTTGGAATGTGGTCGATCGGTGATGTAGTTAAACAGTCCACACGCGCCTTAGCCTCCAAACTGAACTTGGAACAGCGCTTGTGAGGCTTCATCCTGATTGTACACCCAGTTAGGAGAACATATTGATGGTGGATGATTGGCAAGTCTGCGCTCAACCTGAGCTCGACAATGTACATTTCTGACTAGACTCAGGATGAAAAACGTAATAGAATCCACCTCGGTTACACTTTTGTAACAACATTATTGCACACAATAGTATTTTAGTTTTTGGGGGGGGTACGAATCAGTGGGTCTTCTCAATCGATTTTCGTTATCTAGAGATATGGGTATCGACCTCGGTACTGCTAACACGCTCGTTTATGTATCGGGCAAAGGTATTGTTCTGCAGGAACCTTCTGTAGTGGCGATCGACCAAGATTTAAAAATACCGCTGGCTGTTGGAGAAGAAGCCAAAAAAATGCTCGGCCGCACGCCAGGGAATGTCATAGCACTGCGCCCGCTTCGCGACGGGGTAATTGCAGACTTCGATACGGCAGAACTAATGCTCAAGACTTTTATCCGCAGGGTTCACGAAGGCCGAAGCTTAGTTTCGCCGCGGATAATTATTGGCATCCCCAGCGGTGTCACGGGAGTTGAGAGGCGTGCTGTCATTGAGGCGGCGACTCAGGCTGGTGCTAGAGAAGTACGGTTAATTGATGAACCCATCGCGGCGGCGATCGGGGCTGGACTGCCTGTTGCTGAGGCGACTGGCAATATGATTATAGATATAGGCGGAGGTACTACGGAAGTTGCGGTTTTGAGTTTGCAAGGTACGGTGATCAGTGAGTCTGTGCGGGTAGCCGGCGACGAACTCAATGAGGCGATCGTCCAATACATGAAAAAAGTTCACAATTTGGTCATCGGCGAACGCACTGCTGAAGAAATTAAGATTCAGGTTGGTTCTGCATATCCAACTCCAGAGGATGACGATGTAATGATGGAAGTGCGGGGCTTGCACTTACTGTCGGGTTTGCCGCGAACTGTTACTATCAAGGGCCCAGAAATTCGCGAAAGTATGTCGGAACCGCTTTCAGTAATTGTGGAAGCTGTCAAGCGTACATTGGAACGCACCCCGCCGGAATTAGCGGCAGATATTATTGACAGGGGAATTATGCTGGCTGGTGGTGGCGCGCTGATGAAAGGTTTAGATACTCTGATCAGTCACGAAACAGGAATTGTCACTCACGTGGCCGCCGATCCGCTGTGCTGCGTGGTTTTGGGAACTGGTAGAGTATTGGAAAACAAACAGTTGGAACGGGTTTTCAGCGGGCAGTCGTCGCGTAATATGTAGTTAACAAATTTGGGATTGTGGATTTAGAAATACGGCTGCAATCTCAAATCTAAAATCCTGACTTAACAATTTTAGATTAGTGAAATTATGCTAAAAAATACATTCCGAAAGTGGTGGGATCTGCGGCTGCAAATAGCTCTTTTAGGTTTAGCTGTAACTGCCGCTTGGGGAGTTCGACAAACACAAGGTGCGGCAGTATTTGAAGTTTACAATTGGGTGACTCGTCCGTTTCACGCCAACGGCTCTGGACAAGAGGAACTCATCTCGGCGCGAACTCAAGAATTGCAAGCCCAACTATTAGAAGCAGAGACTCAAAATCAAAAGCTAAAAGAGCTTTTAGGTTACGTTTCTGCTAAGAAACCTAAAGGGATTGTAGCTCCTATTGTTGGTCGCAGCGCCGACCACTGGTGGCAGCAAGTAACCTTGGGGCGCGGCAGTAATGATGGCATTAAAACAGATTTTACTGTGATGAGTCCCGGCGGTTTAGTAGGCAGAGTAGTCAGCGTTACTCCTAATACTAGCTTGGTGCTGTTAGTCAGCGACGCTACGAGTCAATTGGGTGTGGGAATTACCCGCAGTCGTCACATGGGTTTTATGCGCGGGAAAGGCGGAAATCAGGCGGTGATGGAGTTTTTTGAGAATGTTCCCAATGTCAAGCCTGGGGATGTGGTTTCAACTTCTTCTTACAGTCAGTTGTTCCCTCCTGGTTTGCCGGTGGGAAAAGTGGTTTCGGTGGATATGAATAAAACTCCGGCTCCAGAGGCTGTGGTTGAGTTTTCTGCACCGATGAATGCTCTGGAGTGGGCGGTGGTTTACCCCCACTCTAAGCAAGCCGAACCGAAGGATTCGCAGAGTCAATCTTCTGCACCATCTGAGGGAGCACAGCAACAATGAAAGCTTTATCTCGGATGTCTTCGCGATCGCGCCCATTTCTTAACTTCGCAGTTACATTTCTATCTGTGATGCTGTGCATACTGATATTGCCCACTCGGATGCCGGGAATGGAATTGTTGGGAATTGGGCCTAACTGGCTGTTAATTTGGTTGGTAGCTTGGAGTATTAAGCGGAAACGTACAGTTTGGGGAGCCGCTAGCATGGGCTTGGTTTTGGGGTTCCTTCAAGATGCGATGACGGCTCCTCATCCCAGCCACGCTGTCAGTCTAGTTGTTGTAGGAGTCTTAACAGTTGTTTTGCAGAAAACCTGGTCGATTCCGGTAGATATTGTTGAGAGAGATCCGATTCCGATCGCGTTAATTGTGTTTGGGATGGCGGTGGTAGCGGAAACGGTGATGGGACTGCAATTTTTTTCTATGGGCGATCGGGCTTTACTGGAAATTTGGAGCTATCACCAGCGAGTGGCTTTGTGTTCTGCTATTCTTAGCAGTCTTTGGGCTCCGGTGATTTATTTTCCGCTCAATCGCTTGTGGGAAATGACCAGGAATTTAGAAAAATCTTAGTCAGTCATCAGTCATTAGTCATTAGTCATCAGTCATCAGTCATCAGTCATTAGTCATTAGTCATCAGTCATTAGTCATTAGTCATTCGTTAACAGTCATTAGTCATTCGTTAACAGTCAACAGTCAACAGTCATTAGTCATTCGTTAACAGTTAACCGTTAACAGTCAACAGTCATTAGTCATTCGTTAACTGTAGTCATTCTACTATTACTTGTTGCGCCGAACCTAATAAGTGATGAACGGCAATAATCAAATCGCTGAGAATGAAATTAGGCTGGTGCTTTTGCAGTTGATAGCGGCTGCGAATTCCGCAGGTAACGGCAATTGTAGGTATTCCCAATGCTTTTCCTGCGAGGATGTCTGCTTCTGTATCTCCGATCATCCAAGCCGAACCCAGCGATGACTCAAATTCTTGTGCCACTTCAGCCAACAATTCAGTTTTTAAGGCTGTATAGTTGTGATAGGCCGCATCCGCCATCTGAGTTCCGCGAATGCTGGTAAACAGTCTGGCTAAACCGTAATTTTGTAACAGTTGAACGGCTTGATTTCTCGGCCGCAGGGTGACTAAAATCAGCCGCACGCCGCGGGAGTGCAGAAGTCCGATCGCCCATTGCACTCCCGGCTGGATGCGATCTAAGTGCAACAAGTCTGGCTGATTGACAATTTGACTGACGCATCCTAAAAAAACGTTAATTTCTTCTCCCGACAAGCCGGAACTTTTGGCTATTTCAGCATCGGGCACGCGGTTTTGCTTCATTTGCCAAAATTGCTGTTTGCTGAGGATTTGAAGGTTGAGGTTGATTCCCCGATCGAGATAAGCTGCTTGAGTATCGGCCAATCCCTGTTGATAGGTGGCATAGTAGCGATCGGAAACATCGACTATGGGCCCGTCTAAATCGCAAAATACCGTCATCCGGGGGGACGAGTCAGCCTCTGATGGTAGGTTGTACTGAAGGTTTTCCGAGTCTTGGGCGACAGCAGTTAACATAAAACGTTAAGTAAATCTAGGGAGTTATACATTTCTTGACTGTAGCAAAAAATGTATAAGTTATAATACATAAATTTTAATGCTTTTATTAAAAAAACCTATGAATTTTTTGAAGATTGGGATCAATAAGGGCGATCGAGCCTGCGCGTCGATAAAATTCAGAGAAAAAGTGATTTTTGTGGCTGTTAATATGTGCTTTAGCCATTAAAGTTTAGAATTAAGTTTTTAGTCTTCTGTAATTTACCCATGCTCAAACAAAGCGATTTTGTTAGGAATTCGGACACTAATCGAGTAGAGGTGCTGTCCGAAGCACTGCCTTACATTCAACACTTTGCCGGTCGCACCATAGTTGTCAAATATGGCGGTGCGGCGATGAAAGATAGCAATCTCAAAGACAAGGTGGTTCGGGATATTGTGCTGCTAGCTTGCGTGGGGATGCGTCCGGTTGTGGTTCACGGCGGCGGCCCGGAAATTAATATTTGGCTCGAAAAATTAGGAATTGAGCCGCAATTTAAGGATGGTTTGCGGGTGACTGATGCGGCGACAATGGAAGTTGTAGAAATGGTTTTGGTGGGTAAAGTAAATAAGGAAATTGTTTCGTTAATCAACCAAGCCGGCGGCAAAGCAGTGGGATTGTGCGGCAAGGATGCCAACCTGATTCAAGCTCGTCCAGATGGGCGGGAAGGAATTGGGTTTGTGGGTGAAGTCAGCGGCGTGAAAATCCAGATTTTGGAATCTTTGGTGAACAGCGGATATATTCCGGTGGTGTCGAGCGTGGCCGCCGATGAAAACGGTCAATCTTACAACATTAATGCTGACACGGTAGCTGGGGAAATTGCCGCTGGTTTGGGAGCGGAAAAGTTGATTTTGATGACAGATACTGCGGGCATTTTAGAGGATTATCACAAACCAGAGAGTCTGATTGCTAAGTTAGATATTCAGGAAGCGAGACAGTTGGTTGAGTCGGGAGTTGTGTCTGGGGGCATGATTCCCAAAGTTAACTGTTGTGTGCGGAGTTTGGCTCAGGGTGTGAAGGGTGCTCACATTATTGATGGTCGAATTCCTCATGCTTTGCTGCAAGAAATATTTACCGATGCGGGGATTGGGTCGATGATTGTGGCTTCTGAGTTTAGCAGCGCGAACTTAAGGCCTAAGTAAGGGGTAAATCCTAGCGTGGGGAGGGCGGGTGCGTGAAATGGGTAAACTCGCTGCGATCGCGTATATCCTAACTAAACCTGCCCCTAAAAACCTTGAGAAGGTACTTCTAGGAAATTACTTCAACTACTTCTAACCGTTGTTGGATTTCAGCTTTTCTTAAACTACGATCAAACACTTTAGAGTTTTGGATTCTGTTGCGATTCTCAAGCCGATTGCCAATACGCGATTAGCGCTAGTGGAACCAGAATACGCATCTATTTCTAGTTTACCAGTTGGACTTGTGGGAACTATTGTTGAAGTGTATGATACGGGAAAGGAATGTCAGTATTTAGTGGAGTTTGCTGATAGTCAAGGGAGTGAATATGCTATGGCTATGTTGAAAGCTGATGAAATTTTTGTTCTGCAATATGAACTTGCAGTTGCTTAGTAATGTGAGGACAATAGAAGGTAAGGATTCAGGTCAAAAAAGACTTAAGTATCAAAAGCTGGTAAAATAAACGAATGAAAAAGCCCGCAGCCACCAGACAGAAAGAAAAAATCCAAATCGAGCAGTTGAGCCAAGCTGAACTGGTATAACTCGTAATGGGGCTGCAAAAAATAATTGAAGAATTGCAAGAAAAACTAGCCATTGCTACGGGAAAAAGTCGAACCACCAGTCAGGCTTCTTCGATTCCTCCATCACACGATAGAAGTGGGAGTAGGAGCACTCCAAAAGACCAATCAACGAGTAGCAGCAGCGGTAAAGCCAGCTATAAATGCACTGTGGAAATGGGCGTGCAATCAAATGTTCATGTAGATGAAACGCTAAGAGTGTTTGATGGGGGTTAAAGAAGGGCTATGGACGGCTAGTGGAGAGGGATTCTGTTTATTCCATTCCGCGGATACTTTTGTGACGTGTGGAACTAGAAACCATGCTGGGTACAGAATTTGCTGGGGTCTTAAGCTCAGATGATTTCAGCGTTTATAATGGTGGCACAATCACAGCTCAACAGAAGTGTCTAAGCTGTTGTGCATTTAAAACGCATATTGGTATAATATAACATAATGATATTCAGAAAAAGTGAATGCCTGCTAAAAACTTTCTCAGTTCCGAGACAAAGTAAACTCTGCAACAAGCATTAAAAGACCATGAGCATCCAGACATTCGACAAAGAGCGTTAATATTTTTATTACTAAACAACGGAAATACACAAGCTCAGACTGCTGAACTAATTGGATGTTCTCTCATAAAAGTTGCCTACGGTCGCATTCATGGTCATCCTGATAATTTAGACAGTTTTAAAGATAATAGGATGAAGGGTAATTACCGAAAAGCCACATAAAAATACATTGATTTACTTTTAGAAACAGTTGAAATAGAGCCTGAGAAATATGGTTATGAGTTCGGAATATGGACAACAGCTAGACTTGCAATACATCTAGGAGAGCAGACAGGAATAGAGCTGAGTAGTACCCAATTTAGGAGGATTTTAAACTCAAAAAAGTATGTTTTCTTTTCGGCTAAATCTAGCTTAGAGTCTAAGCAATATACGGTATAAAGGGGGTTGATTTAAAAATAAATTAGCGGAGTATTTAAAAATAGAAAAGTAATATCCAAACCTTTTGCAGGTATGGTTTTAGAACGATAGTGCATTTAGTTTAAGGGTGATTAGAAGGAAGAACTGGTGTATAAAAGTAACTCGAAGTAACATTCATAGGAGAGCGACGAAAAAGTCGTATTAATGTTATGGGTGGAGTAAGATATTAAGATAAAAAAAACGGGTATATTTTATTCCATCTGGGAATTATGCTAATTTTTATGCAGTGCTGAAAAAATTTTATGAAGATTTAAAAGCCGAGTGGATATTGCAAGTAAATTTAGCGGAAGACTTTCAAGATAAAGGCTGTAAGTTTGTGATATTTTTGGACAACGCTAGTTTTCATATAAAAGCAGAGACTTTGCAGAAAATAGCGTCATAAATGCCGAATCTAATCATAGAGTTTTTGCCAAAATATAGCCCGGACTATAACGTAGTTGAATTAGTATGGCATTCCGCCAAGGAATATGTTGCTAATAGATTATTTGAATTGAAAAACTAGAATCACTGTTACATAAACTTTTAAATGAGGGCGGGCTAAGAGTGCCCAACCCTACTCCCTACAAGAAAATTTACTCTTTGTGGAAGAGGCCGGAAAGCTTGTTGTTAAGAATGATGCAATATTGTGGGAGTAATTGATATCTGCTGGCATTTTCCCCAAACCTGTAGAGGCGAGTTTTACCAACTATAAATTGCCTAAAATCAATAATCTCATAAACCCGCCCCCACCCGACGATAAAATGCTGGATAGAGAATTGTGCAAGATGTGCGAGTGAATTGATATCTTGTGCCGAACGCCACAATCAGCCAGATGTTTCAATCCTACAGCCGACTATTGCCACAGGTGCAACATATGAATTTATTAGATATATTAAACAAAGCTAGTTTTTTCTATAATAACGCTTATGGCTGTCAATTTCGCTACGTCCCCCGCTTCTAGTCTCAAACCAGAAGCCCAGAATATCTCAGCACTCAAACAAGTCTTCCAGACAATTGATGCCGATAGCTGTCCGGGTTCCTATAATTTTCATATGCACACAGTCTACTCTGACGGGCGATTGCAGCCAGAGAAATTGATGGAACAAGCCATAGCCCGCGGTCTCAAGGGCTTAGCTATCACCGACCACCACAGCACCGAAGGCTACGTTAAAGCTCAAATTTGGCTGGATAATTGGAAATTAAACCATCCTGACAAAAATAGTGAAGCACCTAGTCTCTGGACAGGCGCTGAAATTAATGCCGAATTGCTCAACAATGAGGTACACATTCTCTGTTACGCCTTCGATCCGCAAAATCCCAGTCTCAAACCTTACTTGCGAGGTAAAAGTACAGAAGGCACCTATTGTTATTCAGCAGCCAGGGTAATTGAAGCTATTCATGAAGCAGGAGGTTTAGCAGTTCTAGCACATCCTTGCCGGTATCGATCGACTGCAGATAAACTAATCCCAGAAGCAGCCAGTTGCGGCATTGACGGTGTAGAAATTTACTATGCTTACGGTAATCCAAATCCTTGGAAACCGAGTCCCAAACAAACTGCTTTAGTCAAAGATTTAGCAGAAACTTATGGTTTGCTGGGAACTTGTGGCACGGACTCTCACGGCCTGAGTCTTTTAGTCCGAATCTAAATAGTTCGGAAATAAGAAGTGCTTTATCCTGTCCTTGCCAGTCTAAGCGTTAGCGGATATATCTCTTATGAAAGCAATCACCATGAGCCGAAAACAAACAGTTGATCAGGTCAATCGATTTTAGATTTTAGATTTTAGATTTTAGATTGACTGCACGGATAAATACGTTCGGCAAGTTTCATTTGATACAGGTTTTTTATTTCTGGACGGATGAATCACGTGGCGGGTATCCTGGATGCTTGATTGTCATATTAGGTGCGCTAAAATGACTATAAAATTGTTTGGTAGTGAGGACTTCAGTCCTCATAAAAGTCTGTGGACTGAAGTTTTTACTACTTGCCTGATAACGGCTATTTTACGGGACGTGAGATAATTGCGATCGCCAGAATGAGCTTTCGGTATCCAAAAGTAAGCAATTGCTTTCTTCAGGTAATATTCTTGCAACTCCGAGAGACATTGCGCCCTAAAAACCAGTCGCCCTTCTACCGTTCGGGGAACAACTGACAGGCCCTGTTCGTTGGCTGATTTGCCCACTCCAAGCGAGAATTTCCAAATCGATCCATCCAACCTTCCAAATAAGCGCGATTAGCCTTTTTTTCCTCTGGATCGGAGGTATTCATGGGATGAGGTGCTAAACCAAAAATAGTCGCCGTCGTCACGCAAAACATCGACTTCTGAAAACTTTGGCAAATTTGCACCCGCAGATCATCTTCACCCCGACAGCTAGTGCGATAAACTGCGTGCAAATACTCCGGCAAATAATGCCGCATATCTTGCATCAATTGAGTTGGCGGAATCCCTGCACCTCCAATAGGTAATGGATCAGCAAACAAAGCCCCGTAGGCAAAATCTTTTTGTTTTTCCGGGATTTGATGGGCTTGAGCGTTGTAGGAAACTGTGCCAAAAAAAGCTGTGCCCCGAAAGAAAACAGCCTCTACATAAGGCACCGCTACATCTGGTAAAAATGTCAAGTTAGCCGAGGCCGGAATGATATCGTAGACTTGACTGTGAATCTTGACGCTGTAGGTAATCGGTAGGCTGGCGGCGGCGACTAAACCGGCTTTGACAAAATCAACTACATCAGAAATAGACTTAGTTTCCCCTCGATCGTAGGAATCAGATAAGTCCATAAACAAATCGCTCATTACCCGCCAAAACTGACCGAGACCGGTGTAGTAAGCCAGCATCCGCACTTGTTCCGGCAAAAAATTAGGAAAGGTTTTGTTTAGTCCCTGCATGAAAAAATTGCCTTTCAATTTAGCAGCGATCGCCTTTTCGACCAAACTGCTAAATTCCGGGGAATCCAAATAACTGTCCAAACCGCCGCCGCCGTGCCAAAGCATTGTTCTCATGCAATACTCAGCATACTCAAAATTTATGCGATCGTGCCACAAATAGCGAATTAATTTCGGCAGAGTCACATCTCCGTTGAAATATTTAAAAAACGGAAAAAGCACTAAAAACTGTTCTTCTGCAATATAGTTGAGATTGCGAGAATAGGCATCTAAAACAATAGCATAACTTTTCAGTACGCCGACAACTTCAACTACATTTTCCGTAGATTCAGGCAGTAAAGCTTTGCCTGATTCCAAGATGTCAATGTATGCGGATAGGGGATGGGAAGATGGTTTTAATACGGTACTTGTCATTTTTATTTAACCTTAATTGAAGGAAGGCACGACACGGATTTGAACACGGATACACTGATGAATGGAATAGGTAGGGACACGGCAGTGCCGTGTCCCTACAGCAGTCTGCTGTATTTTATGGGATTGAAAACTGCCATAGGACTAAAGTCCGATGCTACTGATATCTTGCACCATTCTCAATTAGCCCTAGGGGCGGGTTCGCCAACAGCCTTAAAGCTTGCAAATAGGTTATATAAGCCCGCCCGACCCCACGAAAAATCCTCTTATTGATATTGCTGCAAGATGTCAGATGCTACAAACTTAGGTCATATTTTATTTCAAGTTTTGAGCAATCACTTTAACTTGGGGTGGCACATTAGCAACCATTCCGATCGCAGTTTTTTCGCTCAAAGCAACTAAAACTCCCGGCTGCACTCCCATGATGGCAATAATTATTGCTAAAACCAGCGAAGGAATGCGATCGTCCCAGCGGACTTGCGGCAAATTTACCACCACATCAGAAAGGCGGCCGAAAAAGGCGCGGTTGACCATAATTAAAAAGTAAACTGAAGTTAAACCAGTGCCAATCATGCAGAGCAAAGTTTGCAGGGGAAACACTGGCAAACTGCCCCGAAATATCAAAAATTCAGCAATAAATCCAGCCAAACCAGGAATGCCGGCACTAGCCATCACGCCGAGGATCATTAAACTGCCAATCATCGGCAAACCGCGATCGGGATTGAACAAACCTTTGAGCACATCGATGTTGCGGGTGCCGGATTTTTTGTAAATAACGCCGACACTCAAAAATAGCAGCCCTGAAATTAAACCGTGGCTAACCATTTGCAAAACTGTTCCCAGCATACTAATCGGAGTAGCTGCGGCGCTAGCTAACAAAATGTAGCCCATGTGAGCGATCGAACTGTAAGCTACAATTTTTTTCATATCTTTTTGGGCGATCGCGCAACTCGCCCCGTAAAGCACGCTTACCACCGCCCAACTCGCCAACCAAGGTGCCGCCACCGCCCACGCATCTGGAAACAAACCCAAACCAAAACGCAGCATCCCATAAGTTCCCAGCTTCAAAAGCACCCCCGCCAGCAGCACCGAAACCGGCGTCGAAGCTTCTACGTGAGCATCCGGCAGCCAAGTATGAAAAGGCACCAAAGGCATCTTAATTCCAAAAGCCAGCAACACCCCTGCCAGCAAAACAATTTGCCTTACCAAAGGCAATGGCAATCCTCCTTGTAAATGCGATGCGCCCGCTGCACCAACCATATCGAAACTCGAAGCACCGCTAAGCCAACCAGTACCCAAGAAAGCAGCCAGGAGCACAATTCCCGAAAATGCAGTATAGATTAAAAACTTAGTAGCAGCATAACCCCGGCGCTCGCCTCCCCAAATCGCAATTAACAGGTAAAGCGGAATCAATTCTACCTCAAAAAACAGGAAAAACAGCAGCAAATTTTGAGATAAAAAAGCCCCTGTTACGCCGCCGGTAATTAACAAAATCAAAGAATAATAAAGTCGAGGTCTGCGGATCGACTCATCCGTAGCGTAAATAGCTATTCCTGTCAGCAGAGTATTTAAAATTACCAAAGGCAGAGCCAAACCATCAACACCGAGATTGTAATTCAATCCCAAAACATCTATCCAAGGAATGAATTCCGCAAACTGCAACTGACTGGTACTGGCATCAAACTGAACTGCCAAAATCACCGAGAGAATAAAAGTTATACCCGCAATGGCGATCGCTACATTCCGAACTATTTTAGAACTCACTGAACCAGGCCAGATCCCAATCAGGGCAGCGGCCAACATAGGTATCCAGATTAAAGCACTGAGCATCAATTAAAACTTTCCTTTATTACGCAGTTTTTAGAGATATAGCAATCCTAAATCATTTGTGAATTTCTTACTCCCTCCCCAAGGCATCGGGGAGGGTTGGGGTGGGGTAAAAAAATTACGACTCCTGCAAGGATTGGTATATATTTAACATTAACGCAAAGCAACTGCATAAAAAAGCGATCGGCCCATTTTCTTGTTAACATAGATTCAAATGTGTCTGGAATCCTCCTATGACCTCAAGTCTTACAGATCGAGAAGATTTGCAAATTAAATCCGGTTCTCCTTCCACCCGCCTCACCGTTGCCGACTTGGAACAACTGCAAGGTATACTCTCGGAAGCGCATCTAGACTACCAATTAGAACTCGTAGACGGGAAGATTATCCTTATGGGCCCATCAGACATTGTATCGAGCGAAATTGGGGCAGAGTTAGTCAGACTTTTACTAAACTGGGTCAAACCCCGCAAACTTGGACGAGTGTTTGAGTCCAGTGGCGGGTTTATTCTCCCCAATTCAAATCTTACAGCACCCGATGTTTCGTTTGTAACCGCCGATCGCCTCAAACAAAGTAAAAGGTATTTTGCCGAACTCGTTCCCGACTTAGTTGTAGAAATCAAATCTCAGTCCGATCGCCTCAAACCCCTGCGAGAAAAAATTTTATCATTTATCGAACTAGGAGCCAAAGTAGGAATATTAATCGACCCTGACAAGCGCACAATAACAATTTACACTCCCCAAGCAGATCCAGTGGTATTGAGAGACGGCGACATGATTTCAATTCCCGAACTTTTGCCCGGTTGGGAAGTTCCAGTGATCGAATTGTGGCCGATCGAGTTTGAATAAAAGTAGATAAAAAAGCAGACAAACCCAGAATAAAATCATCTGCGTTCATCTGCGGTTTAAAATTAAATAACATCAGACAAAAAGCAGACAAACCCGAAAAATTCATCTGCCAACCTCTGCTGTTTAAAACTGCCAAATAATCAACCCCAGCAACACCGCAACCCCCCCCACAATAGTCAACACATAAAACTGCGACTGACCGGTGCCGCTGTACTTCAACCCTTCACCGCTGAAAATTGTGGCAAAACCGAACAAATTCACCGCCCCGTCCACCACATACCTATCAGTCCAAGCGCTGATTTTAGAAATAAAAGCCACAGCCCAAACGACAGTCAAGCGGTAAACTCGATCGATATAAAAATCGTAAGCAAACAAATCCTGCAACGCTGGCACCGGCAGCCGTACCGGTCGAGGTAAAACCCCGTACCAATAAATCGCCACCCCAACCGCAACGCCAATCAATCCAGATAACAACAACAGCGGTGTATCCAGCGTCTTCAACAGCAAATTTAAAGTATCAAAATCTCCCGTTTCCGCCCAAGGGCCAGTCCAACTAATTAACAGTTGCCACTGCTGCAACATCCAAGGAACCAACAGCCCCATCACTGTCAGAATTACCATCGGCAAAGCCATCGGCCAACCAACTTCTGGAGCTCTGCGAGTTTTCGGCTGCGGTTTTCCCACAAACACTAAACCGAATATGCGAGTTAAATTTAGCGCTGTCAAACCGTTAACTAAAAGCAGCACTATTACCAGCCACAAAGGCACCGTCCAAAAACCGTTGAGCCAGCGTCGCATCGCCCAAAAGTTGCCCAGAGGCAACAACGCTACCATCCCCGCAGCGCCTACTAAATAAGCCGTAGTCGTGGCAGGCATCTTTGACCACAACCCACCCATTTCTGTTAAATTTTGAGTGTTAGTTGTGGTAATAATTGACCCTACGCTCATGAATAATAGGCCTTTGGCGATCGAGTGCGCGAACAGCAACAGTAAAGCAATGTCAACTTGATTTAGCCCCACGGCGATAAACACCAAACCCAAAGAAGCGCTGGTAGAATGCGATAGTGCTCTTTTGAGGTCGATTTGGGCGATCGCCACCAAGGAAGCGCCAACAGCCGTCACCGCCCCCAAAACCACCAGCACCCCATCCGTCACGGGCGACAGCGCTAAAACAGGCTGAAGTTTAATCAAAACATAAGCCCCAGCGCCCACAACTACCGTATTCCGCATAATCGAAGCCGGGTTTGGCCCTTCCATCGCCTCGTCGAGCCACAAATGGAAGGGAAATTGAGCGCACTTGGCTGTAGGGGCGGAGATTAAAGCCAAACCTAAAAGAGTCGCCACTAGGGGAGACAAAGTTGCAGTTTCCGCCCATGTTTCTAAATCGGAAAAATTCAAACTTCCTGCTAAAGTTGAAAGCGTCACTACTCCCATCAGCAGTGGCACGTCTCCTACACGCTTGGTTAAAAACGCATCTCTAGCGGCTGTTACTACCAGCGGTTGAGCGTACCAAAACCCGACTAGCAAGTAAGTTGAAAGCGTCAGCATTTCCAATAAAGCGTAAGTTAGAAGCAGTGAGTCGCTAATAGCAATGCCGCTAATTGCTGCTTCAAAAAAACCGAGCAGCCCAAAAAATCGAGCTAGCGCCCAGTCTTTTTCCATGTAGCCTAGAGCGTAAATTTGTGCTAGCAAACTCAGAAGTGTAACTAACTCCATTGCTCCGACGCTGACCGTGGAGATTTCTATTGCAAAAGACAAATCTAAATCGGCTGCTTGCACCCAGTGCACGAGCAACTGTTGCGGCGGTTGATCCCAAGTCGCTGTAAAAATAACTGATCCGTGTATGAAAGCCACCACTGTCATCAGCAAATTGAAGTAAGCTGCTGGTCTTGGGCCTGTTCTGCGAATGGTGCCGGTAGACCACGGCAAAGTTAAAATTGCGCCTATTAAGCCATATAAAGGTACCCACCAACAGGCTTGGAGGAGAAATTGAGTCATTTAATTTATGCCTTAAACTTGAAATTACTGGCTGCTTTTATACAAAAACAGTAGCGGGCGATCGCGCGAGGCCCTAAAACTTTGACTAAACCCGATCGTATAGTTGTGGCAAAATAATTTGCAGTCCAGATTAACTATACATGAAAGCATCAAAACTGATAATTATCTCAACACTAATTTATAAGCTGAGCAGAGGAGGCACTCAAAGAAAAAAATGTCTGCCGATGGGCCAAGACTGCCTTTTTTGGCTATTTACCCGCGATCCCCATTTTGAACTCCCCTAATTTCCTGCCAGCGATCGGCTCCGGCTTCGCATACCGAACTCTACTTTATGAGTATTCTTACTTACTTTAATCCCCCCTCGCTCTCGGTATCTACCCCTCTAAATATTAAGATTATTAAATAAATATGAAATTATTTTAAGTAACATAAAAAATTTTAATTTTTGTTATTAAACATTATGATGTTAGTTTATATTGTCAAGGTGGACAGCTTCCCCTATTCTTATAGGATAGGAAGCTTTACACTGCCTTACTAAAAAATGTGGGCCTCCCCGTCCAAATTTTTAGATTTCTCAAAGATTTGTAACGGTAATTTCGCTCATCCTCAAAGGAGATTCAAAAATGTCAATTGCCGTGGGAATGATTGAGACAAAAGGTTTTCCCGCTGTGGTGGAAGCTGCCGATGCTATGGTCAAAGCTGCCCGCGTTACCCTCGTGGGGTATGAAAAAATCGGCAGCGCCCGCGTCACCGTAATTGTGCGCGGCAACGTGTCGGAAGTCCAAGCCTCAGTCGCAGCCGGAGTGGAATCCGTCAAGCGGGTCAACGGCGGAGAAGTCGTCTCTACCCACATCATCGCTCGCCCCCACGAAAACCTAGAATACGTTCTGCCGATTCGATATACAGAAGCAGTAGAACAGTTCCGAGGCTACTAAGTTCTTAGCGCACAAAAATTTCGTTAAAGGAAAATTTGTGCGATCGTCAAAAATTAACTGTTTAGTTCCCCAAATATTCAATCAGGAGTAAAACCAATGGCAATTGCAGTTGGCATGATCGAAACCCTAGGCTTCCCCGCAGTGGTAGAAGCCGCTGACGCGATGGTCAAAGCAGCCCGCGTCACCTTGGTAGGCTACGAAAAAATCGGTAGCGCTCGGGTTACGGTCATTGTAAGAGGAGATGTCTCGGAAGTGCAAGCTTCTGTCGCAGCCGGAGTAGAGTCAGTGAAGCGCGTTAACGGCGGACAAGTGATGTCCACCCACATTATCGCCCGCCCTCACGAAAACTTAGAGTACGTGCTGCCGATTCGCTACACCGAAGCTGTAGAACAGTTCCGTGAAGGCGTGAGTGGCATTCGCCCTCTCAACAGATCATAAGATAGGCGATTCCCTACGGGATAGCTTCGCTTCACGGCTGTTAGGGGCGTTTGGTAATTAAAAATTAAAAATCGCGATGTTTTTGATTTAGCATTTTTAATTTTTAATTGAGGTGGGCATGGGATATTGGTTATTAGTCATGAATCATGAGTCCGTCGATTTTAGATTTTAGATTTTAGATTTTAGATTGACTCTCGCATTGAATTGGGGAGCTTGAACTCTTAGTCTAAAATTTCGATCTCGTCCACTTAAGTGGGGAATTTTACCCGTTTCTGGCGAGTCATTAGTTACTAGACGAAAAACTCTAAAAGACGCAGAGCAGACAGAAGAAAGCAAATCTAAAAACGACAAGTGACTAAGTGAAAAAATGACAATTACCAATTACCTATTACCTATTACCTAAAATGCAAATGGCCAAAGTTCTCGGCACAGTTGTCAGTACCCAAAAAGAGCCGACACTGAGAGGATCGAAATTTCTACTGCTGCAATTCATCGATGAGGAAGGTTCGCCAGTTCCCGGCTATGAGGTAGCCGCTGACTGTGTGGGCGCTGGTATAGATGAATGGGTTTTAGTAACCCGAGGCAGCGCAGCCCGGATCGCGCCCGGAAGCGAAAACCGTCCGATCGATGCTCTAGTAGTAGGCATTATAGATACTGTCAATGTAGAAAACCGCCTCATTTACAGTAAAAAAGACGACCCGTACGGCTAGTTGCAACCGTTAGCAGTTAGCAGTTAGTGGAAAAATAACTAACAACTAACAACTAACAACTAACAACTAACAACTAACAACTAACAAAAAGATTTTTCAGCTTAGGAGAACTTAATTTATGGCAGTCCGCAACGTTGCGGCTCCCCCGACGCCTTGGTCGAAAAACTTGGCTGAGCCTAAAATTCACGATACCGCCTTCGTACATTCCTTTTCTAACATTATTGGGGATGTGCATATCGGTTCTAATGTGATGATTGCCCCCGGGACATCTATCCGCGCCGATGAAGGCACTCCTTTTTATATCGGACAAGGAAGCAACATTCAAGACGGAGTAGTGATTCACGGCCTAGAACAAGGCCGTGTCACAGGAGACGACGACAAATCCTATTCTGTGTGGGTGGGGAAAAATACTTCCCTCACCCACATGAGTTTAATTCACGGCCCGGCCTACGTGGGCGACAACTGCTTTATCGGCTTTCGCTCCACGGTGTTCAATGCCAGAGTGGGCAACGGCTGCATTGTCATGATGCACGTACTAATTAAAGATGTGGAGATTCCCCCCGGTAAGTACGTACCTTCGGGAGCCATCATCACTAATCAGAAGCAAGCCGATCGCTTGCCTGACGTTCAAGATTCTGACATTCAATTTGCGACCCATGTCATCGGCATCAATGACGCTCTGAGAACGGGTTATCGCTGCGCTGAGAACATCGCCTGTCTAGCACCAATTCGCAACGAGCAAACTAAAAACCCAAATATGACTCAAACCAAATATTCTACCCATGCCGGCACCCAATTGAGTTCAACTCTTGCCGATAGCATCCGTAATTTACTAGCTCAAGGATACAGCGTGGGAGCCGAACACGCCGACGCACGCCGCTTCCGTACCGGTTCTTGGCGTACTTGCGGCCCGATTTCCTCAACCCGTGACTCTGAAGTGATCGCGGCTTTGTCAGCTTGCATGGCCGAACACCAAGGAGAATACGTCCGCTTGATCGGGATTGACACCAAAGCCAAGCGCCGCGTACTAGAAGAAATCGTCCAAAGACCGGGAGACAACGGCTCTAACGGTTCTAACGGTGCGAAAACTCACCAATCTAACGGTAAAGTTGCACAACAAGCTTCATACCACAATAGCGGTTCCGTGTCAAGCGGAAAATTGAGTGCCGAAACAGTGACTCAGGTTCGGGGCTTGCTAGCTCAAGGCTACAAAATTGGCACGGAACACGCCGACGCGCGCCGCTTCCGCACCAGTTCTTGGCAAAGCGGGGCTTCGCTGCAAGTCAGAAACGAATCTGAGGCGATCGCCGCTTTGGAAGCTGTGATGAACGAGTACCCCGGTGAGTACGTGCGCTTGATCGGGATTGACCCGAAAGCTAAGCGACGCGTGGTTGAAGAAATTATTCAGCGTCCCGACGGCCCAGTTGCTCAATCGGCTAAGCCTGCAGCAACATCGGGATACAAAGCAGCTTCGACTGGTTCGGCCAGCAGCGGCAGTTTGACCGGCAAGACGATCGACCAAATCCGCAACCTGCTTTCCCAAGGCTACAAAATTGGCACGGAACACGCCGACGCGCGCCGTTTCCGCACCGGTTCTTGGAGCAGTTGCGCCCCGATCGCATCCAACCGCGAATCCGAAGTGATTTCTGCCCTCGAAAGCTGTCTCAAAGAACACAGCGGCGAGTACGTCCGCTTGCTGGGCATCGACTCCAAGGCGAAGCGCCGGGTACTCGAAGAAATTATCCAGCGTCCTTAATTTGCTAGGTAATTAGCTTGTTTCTCCCGTTAAGCCCTCGCGTTGGGGCCAACGGGAGAAACCCCAGCGGATTTAAGTTGGATTTGAGATAGTTAAAAAGCTCGAATGAGAAATGTTGGTCAAAATCTAGAATCTTCGGAAAGTTTCTATAAAACGTTAAATCATCAAGCTTCTCAGTATTAGTAAATTATCGTTTCTTAGATTGACATGGTTAAATTTATCAGTCGAGAAAACCCATAATTTAAAGTCGTTTTATCGAAAAAAATAGCTCCTTTCATGGTGAAGTCGAATGTATTTATCGCCACTGCAATTAAGTAGCAACTCTCAGATTTTGATGAGTGGCGATGTAGTTGTGAATGAGGGTGCGGCGATCGCCCCTGGAGCAATCCTGCAAGCAGAGCCCGGAAGCCGGATCTCGATCGCCGCCGGTGCCTGTATCGGTATGGGAGTTATCCTTCACGCCCGTGAAGGTACTCTGGAAATCGCGGCGGGCGTAATTCTGGGTGCAGGGGTGCTGGTGGTAGGTGCGGGAACGATCGGGGAAAATGCCTGTATTGGCGCCGCGACGACCCTAATCAATCCTTGTATCGACAAAATGCAAATTATGCCAGCAGGTTCTCTAATGGGAGATACCAGCCGCCAAGTCGCCGCAGAAGCAACAGCAGCAGCGCCAACAGCAGCGCCAACAGCAGCGCCAACAGCACCAGAACCCCCCGAAGCCACTACGCCACCAGTCGATCGACCGATCGAGCCTTTCGAGCCGATCGAGCCGCCACAACCCGCCCAAACACCGCCTCAAACTGCGCCGGAGACTGCCCCAGAGCCACCGGAACCCACCACCGCAGAGCCGCCCCAACCAGGGGAAACGCCAACTATTCTATATGGCCAAGCTCACATCAATCGGCTGTTGGGGACGCTGTTTCCGCACCGGCAAGCTTTTAATCGATCGGAGGAAAACGGCCAAACTCTATCGGGCGGTTCCGGGTAGCCGTCAATCGATTGCGCGATTTTCGATTTTAGATTTGAGATTGAAGCATTGACTTGCGCGAGATAAATTCGGGGTTCCTTTATGGGATACAGGTTTTTTATTTCTGGACGGATGAATCACGTGGCGGGTATCCTCGATGCTTTCGGTCATTTCGGCAAAAGCCAGCTATGCTAAAGGCAGAAAGATCAAATATAAATAGGTAATCTCATATTATTGGTAGCTCAGCAATTTGTCAGACCTTGCAGCAGCAATCAGTGTCTTGTAGCTCGTGCAGTCTGTCTTCTCATCTGAGAAACTATAAACTATCAACAAATTTTTATTTTGGGAAGTTTCTAAGGGTAATAGAAGATGGACGGACAAACAGATCGTAACAGTCACCAAGAGCGATCGCAGCGCCAGGAATACTTCAAAGACACTGCTTTGGGTTTGGTATCGACCAAGAGTTTTCCGGCAATTGTCGGGACTGCTGACATGATGCTCAAGTCGGCAGGAGTGATTTTAGTAGGATACGAAAAAATTGGTTCCGGTCACTGTACCGCGATCGTCCGGGGCAGAATTTCGGATGTGCGTTTGGCTGTGGAAGCTGGAGCTCAAACTGCCGAACAGTTCGGGCAGTTTGTTTCTAAGTTAGTGATTCCTAGACCTTTGGCTAATTTGGAAGTGGTTTTGCCGATCGGCTTTCGGCTGACTGAACTTTCGGAAAAAGGCAGTTATTCTCGGCTTAGCAATCAGGCGATCGGTTTGCTCGAAACCCGCGGATTTCCGGCAATGGTCGGTGCTTGCGATGCTATGCTCAAATCTGCAGACGTACACTTGGCAGCTTACGAGAAAATAGGCGCCGGCTTGTGTACGGCAATTATTCGCGGTGCAGTTGCAGATGTAGCAGTAGCCGTAGAAGCCGGGATGTACGAAGCTGAGCGAATTGGCGAGTTGAACGCGGTGATGGTAATTCCGAGGCCTTTGGAAGATTTGGAACAAACTTTACCGCTGGCGAGTTGCTGGATCGAGCAGCGTAAACCTGTGATGATGCCCATGTCGGTTAAGGAAAAGGAACAAGAATTGATCGAACTTCCAGATTTGGAGAAATTGAGAGTTTATGTGGAAGAGGAAATCAATCGGTAATTGGTAATTAGGCAACAAAAGTTTGTAGAGACGTACTGTCGCAAATACTGAGACGAAATTTGTCAAAAAAATAGAGAGTTTACTCGGTAGGACTGCTGGCAACAATTTATACTGAGTAGCGGTCTCAAACTTAATTTGCCGATCTAGCCGATCGTCGCTGCATCAAGAGACACCGAGCACCAAGTAAAACTAGACTTTTGAGAGCAAGTCGATCGAGTAAACAATCGAACTGACTAATAAGTAAATCCAGCCGACGTGCAAAGCCTTTCCACATGATTTAACTACTGTTAAAATAAACCAAAAATCCTGTTTACGGTAGATTGCCCGGAATCATTCAAGAGTTACTCTGACCGCAGGTGGATGCTCTTTCAACAGATTAACGGCTGTCGAACTCAAAACTGACAGCACAGGAATCAACCCCCAGAATCAAGCACTCCTGAAAGTTGACCTATGAACCTCAAACAATTTTACAAGCGCGGTTTGCACAGCGCCAAGAAAGGAAACTATGAAGCGGCGATCGACGATTTCGATCGCATACTGCAACTCAATCCCGCCGATGCCAAAGCCTATAACAATCGCGGCTTGGTGTATTATTACATGAAAGACTACCAAAAAGCGATCGCAGACCTCAGCCAAGCCCTAGATATCAATCCTAATTTCTTCGAGGCTTACCTGAATCGAGGCAATGCTTGGCGTCATCTCGGAGAACACGACAAAGCCATTGAAGATTTAAACTGTGCTTTAGCAAATAAGCCTAACAGCCACGCTATCTACAACAACCGGGGACTGGTACTTGCTAATTTAGGAAACTACGAAGAAGCAATAGAAGACTACAATCGAGCTCTCTCTATCAATTCCAACAATTATAAAACCTATTACAACCGGGGGCGCGCTTACTACCTTTTGGGAGAAAAAGAGGCAGCAACGGAAAACTTTAACGAAACGCTGCGGTTGAATCCTAAATATATCAAAGCTTACATAAATCGAGGTCTCTGTTACCACCAACTAGGAGACAATACGCAGGCGATGGCCGATTACAACATTGCACTCGCCATCGATCCACAAAATGTTTATGCCTATTATAACAGAGGTTGCGTTCGCTATAAATTAAAACAAATGCAGCTTGCAATTGAAGACTTTGACCAAGCAGTAGAACTCGATCCGAACTATGTTAAAGCTTATCTCAACCGGGGTTTAGCGCTGTATAAACTTGGAGATGTTGCGGCAGCAAATAAGGATTTTTACCACGTAATGTGCATTAATGCTGAAGCTTATGTATACTACCAAGCCCAGCGGTGCACGCCTGATATTAATTCATACTTCAAGGAAGCGCCGCAGGTGGAACTTAATAATGCTGCGGAATACTACAACACAACATTAAATACGATGTCAACTTCCTTAAGTTCTGCAGCATTAAACGCGGTCTGGAATCAAGAAGATTTGGAGAACAGAGACTCGATTATCTGTGAAGGTGAATTTATTAATGATTGATTTATTCAGTAATCAGGGAGCTTGCGTACTTAGTCGGCTAAAATGTTACAATAATATCTCATTTTAGCACACGATCGGGAGCATCTCATATTTGTAAAAACACTTCTTCTGGCTCCTTCCTTCTTCCTCTTCCCTCTTCCCTCCTGCCTCCTGCCTCCTGCCTCAAAACTCCAATTTCTAGCGGAGGCCTGCTTTCATTGAGATGCTCCCACACTAAGTATGGAAGAACCATAAACATTAACTGAAACTATTCCATAATGCCATTGAAGATTTTAAGTTCAGCCGTTCTCCGGCAAGGGCAACTTCAATTTCCGTTTAACACTTGAACAATTGAATCAGTAAGTTCCTGAAACCTTGCTCTCCCAAGCCGCCCGACAGCAGCAAGGGCTAGGTTCTCTTCTATATGTTTTGGCGCTTTCATCCCTACAAGGGCACTCAGGAGGCCAGGGGCGCTGCGGGTATATTGGAGCGCCCGCTGGCAGTCTGTCCGCAAGCTTTCGCCAAAGGCAGAAGCAATCTTTTCTGGGATCTGACCGATAACCTGCGCTTCACAGATCGACCTACTGGCGATCGCCCAAATGCCTAAGCGATCGGCAGCTTCCAATACTGAGACTTGTTCTCCTTTGATTGTTTGAGTTGGGCTTAGCACAGCTTCCGGCATCCCCATATTCAAAGGAAGCTGGATAAACCGAAACCCATCCTCTTTGTTCCCAGCTACTTCGCGAGCAATGGACTTCGCACGCGCCAGATCGATATGGTACTTTTCAGTTGGAGGTACGCGAAAAGCATTCCAAGTTGCCACACCGTAATTAGCAATTTTTCCAGCTAAAACCGCACCTTCAAGTACCTCAAAAACCTCTCGCAACCGATTGTAAAAAATATCGGGTTCAACTTGAGAAAGTAGCTTTTCTGGATTGTGAAGATAGTAGACATCGATTGTCTCAATGCCGAGGTTGGCGAGGCTCCAATTAAGCTGATCTTGAATGTATTCTGGGTGGATGCAGTAACGCTCCTGGGCCAAATCTGCCATGCTGATAGTAGAGTTGTTTGGCTCGACGTACTGCTGATAAAACCACTCTACATGGTTGGGAGTTGGATGGGGAACAACGCCGCCTTTCGTACAGATAATTAGTTCATCCCTTGAGGCTTCTCCCGATTCCAGGAGACGGCGGATAGCCTTTCCTACGCTCCGCTCTCCGTACTGGTAGCGGTAGTTAATTGCTGAGTCAATTAGGTTGGCACCCCGCCGAACCGATTCCACTACAGCTTCCGCCACCAGAGTGTCAGTATACTCATCTGGTTCCCCAAGGTAAGTGCCAATTCCAATCGAGCTGGCCACAAGCGAACCAGTTTCTCGGAAGTGATCGGCTGCACAGTTTTTGTTGTGCCGTTCCCTGTAACGCCGCGTTCCTTCTGCGGTAGCTCTGCCTGCGATCGCGATCGCATTATTATTTCCTAAGCTAACATTCATTAAGTTTAAGCCCTCCTTCATTGAAAATTTTCCTCAAAGTGACCAAGGTAGAAACGCGATCGCTCGCGCCTCTACATTTTTAGACCAGATGTTTGGGAGCCTCTATTAACTGGCGATCGACAAGATAGGAAAAATAAGTCCGAAACAAACTCGCATCCGCTTGCGGGCAGATAATGTCCGTTCCAGAAAGTCCCTTCAACGCATTCTGGCAATCAAATTGCAGCGTCGCAGATTTAGCCATGTCTGCATCAGAAACTTTTTCGGAAAAAAGACCGACAAGCGGGTACAAAGCATGAGCGGGAGAATTTCCAGCGCGATTGATTATTTCTGCTTGCCAAGTCTCAGACGAAACTCGTTTGATTGGATAACCCATTGAGCAAATCCAGCCCAGCAATTCGCTCATTTGAAAGGACTGAGTGTTGACTAAATGAAACGTCTTTCCGAGCAATTCTTTTTGGCTCGAAAGATGAACGATCGCTCCGCTCACATAGTCAACAGGCGCTACATTCATCAGCTTATCGTCATCGGGTGCACATCCAAGTTGCACGCAACCAGCGATTAACCTGTACAGTAAATCACTGGGATTGCAGGCCCCTGTTTGGCTGTCCCCAGAAATGCGACCTGGCCTGTAAATGGTAACAGGAATGCCGCGATCGCGCGCGACCTCTACTAACTTTTCTGCCACCCACTTAGTCTGAGTGTAAGCGCCTTTGAGACCCTCTCCCGGAGTGAGTTCGTCCTCCTCTCGCACGTGCTTAATCCCAGATTCTCCCTTTGCCGAAAAAACGGAAATAGTAGAAATTAAATGGACTGGTTTTAGCTTACTTTGACTCGCCAATCTCAGAACTTCCTGCGTCCCCAAAACGTTAGCCGGTTTGAGAACAGAGTAGGGATAAGTAAACTTGACAAACGCGCCATTGTGGTAAATGACATCAATTTTACTGGCTAAAACTCCGAACTGCTCCTCGGAAAGCCCCAAAAGTGATTGAGACAGATCTCCAGCAATTGGGATAATGCGATCGCTGCTGCTTTCATCCCAAATTAAATAGGATTCGAGGCTGCTTTGAATCCGCTTTTTAGCTGATTCTGCATCGGCAGAACGGACTAGGCAATAAATTTCTGCTTGAGTTTGTTGCAAGAGATCGCGGAGTAAAAAGGCTCCCAAAAAGCCCGTCGCCCCTGTTAAGAGAATGCAAGCTGGTTCAGTTTTTGGCTCGCTCAATGGAGTTGCAGGGCGAATTGCCGGATCTAAAACAACTTCAGCATTAATATCGAAACTTGCAGTGCGATCGCCCGCTGTGTTGCCCCCTTGCTGCATTTCGATTTTTTCAGCTAAACCAGCTACAGTAGGAGCTTCAAACAAAACGCGCAAAGGCAATTCCACCTGAAAACATTCTCGCACTTTGGCTAACAACTGAGTAATCAGTAATGAGTGTCCCCCCAAGTCAAAGAAATTGTCGTGAATTCCTACCTGTTTAAGGTTGAGAAGCTGGCTCCAAATTTCGGCAAGAATCTCCTCAGCGGGAGTGCGAGGGCCTACAAACGTATCTGTAAAATTGGCTGCTACGGACGGTGCAGGAAGCGCTTGACGGTCTATTTTGCCATTGGGAGTCAGTGGCAGCGCTTTCAGAACCACAAAAGCAGAAGGTATCATGTATTCGGGCAGTTGTTCTTTGAGGAATGAACGCAGGCTTTCAATTAGTTGTGAGTCCTGAATGCTGGGTTTTGAGTGAGAAACAATATAGGCGACTAAACGCTGATTTCCCGGTTCATTTTCTTGAAGTAAAACGGCTGCCTCGCGTACAGAGGGATGATGAGACAGCCCCGCCTCAATTTCTCCTAATTCAATGCGGAAACCTCGCAGCTTTACTTGGCGATCGACGCGATCGATAAATTCTATATTTCCGTCTGGCAAATAGCGAGCTAAGTCGCCAGTTTTGTAAAGTCGAGTTTCCGGTTCCTGATTCAATGACTTGCAAATAAATTTTTCTGCGGTGAGTTCTGGTTGGTTTAGATAGCCGCGAGCCAATCCCGCACCAGCAATATATAATTCACCGGCTACCCCTACAGGAACCGGCTGCAAGTGCGAATCGAGCAAATAAATCTGCGTGTTGGGTAGTGGGCGACCTAAAGGAACTGTCTGGGAAATGCGATCGCCTTGCATTTTTACCTGATAAGTCAGCACGCCTACAGTTGTTTCTGTCGGCCCGTAATGGTTGAAGATCGAGCAGTCTGGATTGTATTTCTGAATTGTTTCAATTAAATTCCACATCAAAGGCTCACCGCCGAGAATTAATCGCTTTTTCGGTAAGATTTGCGCGGGGTTAGAAGCGCTCAACAAAGCTTTTAAGTGAGAGGGAACAATTTTCAAACAATCGATAGAATGTTGCTGAAAATAAGCCGCAATTGCTTGAGGATCTGTTGCGCGTTCTTGAGAGATAATGTGCAGGCATCCACCCGAACACAAAGCGGGAAAAATAACAGTGTGTCCTAAGTCTGCTGCGAAGGTGGAAACGGTGGCATAATTTGCACCTGATGGCAGGTTTAATCTTTCTTGAATGCCGTGCAGGTAATTGAGCAGTTGGCGGTGTTCAATAGCGACTCCTTTGGGTGTGCCGGTGGAACCGGAGGTATAGATAATGTAAGCTAAATTTTCACCAGAAGCAGAGACGAAAGTAGTAGGAGAAAAAGAGAGAATGTCTGTATCTAAGCAGACGATCTGTGCCTGAGTTTCCGGCAAATTTGTGATTAGATGCTGTTGCGTTAACAGCACTGGAGTCTGAGCGTTTTGCAACATCAATGCTAGGCGCTCTTTGGGCATGGCTGAATCGAGCGGTAGGTAGGCGCCACCTGCTTTGAGGATGCCTAGAATTCCAGCGATAGCCTCTAAAGAGCGATCGACGCAAATGCCGACAATCACCTCTGGCTTGACACCTAATTGTTGCAAGTAATGGGCAATTTGGTTAGCGCGGGCGTTGAGTTCGCTGTAGGTAATTTGCTGATTTTCACAAACAGCAGCTATACTGTTGGGCGATCGCTCTGCTTGTTCTTCAAAAAGCTGGTGCACGCACTTATTGAGCTGGTAATCTGCTTTGGTGCTGTTGAATTCTAGTAATAATTGATTTCGGGCGCGATCGCTCAGCATTTCGAGCTTGCCGATTGCGGTTTGTGGGTTGCTGGCTACACTTTGCACTAAGGCGTAAAATTGCTCTGCCAAGCACCGGATACTCTTGTCTGCAAGGAAGATAGGATCGTAGTGAAACTCAGCCGCGAGCGAGTCATTTTGGCGGTGGCAAGAGAGTTTAACTTTGAAGCGATCGCCGCACGCATACTGCTTGTAAATCGAAAAAAATACGCCACTAGCCGAATGCTTTTCGAGTTGTTCCTCAAACTCGAAACCAAATGGAAAGCCGGAAGAATTACCTAGATATTCGTGGGAAAAATATTCTTGATACTTGTATGCCTCGCGTTCTTCCTGCTGAATTTGCTGCAAGGTTTCCGCGAAGGAAAAGTTTTCTGTTAGTTGGCTCGACAGCGGTAAAAATTTGGCAAACAGCCCAAGCGCTGGCTCTAGTTCTTCGTATTTTCGACCGTCGAATGCCACGCCAACAGTGAGCTCTGATTGGCCAATCAGTCGCCAGAGCAAAATTTTCCAGCAAGCGAGCAAGAATGTAGAAAGTGAGGTGTTGTACTGGCGGGCGATATCTTCCACTTGAACCAGCAAAGCTGACTCTAATTTGACCTCAAAAGCTTGGGGAGTAAATTGAGATGGCGCGTTAATTAATCTATTTTCAAACGGCAACCTTAAACTCGCTAGCGCCGATAAATCTTGTCTAGTCCAGTATTCTTTGCCCTCCGCCGCTTCCTCATCTTCGAGCAATTCATTTTGCCATTCGGAAAATTGAATGTATTGCACAACTTCATCGGTAATTTCTTCGCCGTGAAGGCAGGCGGCATAGCACTGGCTGATTTCTTGAACCAGATTTTTTAGTGTGCGACTATCGGCGCACAGTGCGGGCAAACTAACCAGTAAAATGTGCCTTTCAGATGAAAGTGTAATTAAAGACAAGTGCCAAACAGGATTGCGATCGAATTTGAAGAAAGCGCTCTTTTCTTGCTGAAAAATCTCTTCTATTTTGGCTTCTTGCTCCTGGGGATTTACTTCACTCAAGTTAACCCAGTTCCACGAAACAGAGCTATGTTCGGAGATAACTTGTATAGGAATTTTTAGCCCTGCCTTTCCCTGAAAGCTTGTGCGGATAATTTCGTGGCGATCGCTAACTTTTTCTAAAGCTTTCTTGAGGTTATCAGTTTGAAGACTTCCCTCGATCGAAATAGCGGATTGAATGCGGTAAGCAGGGCTGTCTTGCTGCAAAAGCCACAGATATTTTTGCTGGGGTGAAAGGCGAAATCCATTAATTGTTTGCATTGTTCCTCTTTATCAAAGCACTACTTTATTCTCGTTACATTTGCCTGGAAGAGATGATATTATGCCCGATCGATTGACCATAATATCCCGGCCGGGCGGGTTTTTGAGATTGTCAATTATTGGCAGATATTGTTGGTGAACCCGCCCCTACAGGAATCAGGCTAATCGACCGGACATGATATGAGAGGGAATTAAATTCCTGATTCAGGAATCATTTCGCCCATCGCTACAACAATTTTTCGCGAACCGATAAATGGATTGCGACTGTGAGCGGCAAGCATATTATCTAGCATTAAGATGTCTCCTGCTTGCCAGGGAAAACTAACAGCAGCTTGCGCGTACACTGCCTGAATTTCTTCCATTACTGAGTCTTCAATAGGAGTGCCGTCACCGTAATAAACATTGCGGGGGAGGTTCTCTTCTCCAAAAACAGAGAGCAAGGAAGCGCGGGTTGCCGCATCTAAGCAGGAAATGTGGTGCAAGGGAAGTTGATTGAAAAATACCATTTCTTTGGTTTTTGGGTGCTTGGCAATTGCAGGGCGAATTTTGCGAGTTCTCAAATTATTTCCTGCTTTCCACTCAAATTCCATCCCAGCTTGTCGGCAGTATTCCTCAACCACAGATTTGTCTTCTGTTTGGAAAAAATCTTTCCAGCTTACATCCAGTCCGTCTGTGTAGTTACGGACGTACATAATTTGCTTTTGGGCAAATTTTTCTCTGAGTTTCGGGTCTAGCAACTGGTAAATTTTACGGCAGTCAACAATCGGCGTTTCTCCGCCTTGTTGCGCTGGCTGAACGCAGAAAAACCAGATTTTCATCGGCCAGCGGTGCAGGTGCGAACTCTCGCTGTGAAATAAGATAGCTTTATCTGCTGGGTAAGGAGTTGAACCGTAAACTTTTCCGCTAACTCCTTCGCGTGGCAAATCCCCGTACTCCCCAAATAATTCCGAACAAATTGAGAGTGCAAACTGCTCGAATGCGGAAACCACAGGGCCGGTGAACCCTCGAAAAAGAATCCCTCCATGCTGTAGCAATTTTGCTTCTATAAATTCGCGGTTATTTTTCGCCCAGTCTGCGAGATCGACATCGGCTACTGCGGGTTTTGCCACTAAAGGAAAGAGTTCGTCGGGGTGCAGGTACTCGGTTTTTATCAATTCGCCTTGCGGCAAAGCCACTGGCTTCGGCTTGACGCTTTTGAACTTACTAAAATTGCTTTTTTCACGCTTTAATTCTTGCATGGCTTGTTTCTGCTTCTGGGCTTCTGTGAGTATTTCTAAAGTGTTCAAACGACTGTCAGGCTGCGCCACAATGCTGCCGAGGAGGGTTTCAAAGCGATTTGACATTTGAGCGATCGTCTCTCTGTCAAATAGGTCGGAATTATACTTCCAACTGCCGACAATTCCTGTCTTTGTTTCCGACACAAATAGCGCCAAATCAAATTTAGCCGTGCCGCTATCAATTTCAACCGGGATTAAAGTTAAACCCGCCATTTCTAAATTCGGCATAGGCGCATTTTGCATGACGAATAAAACTTGAAAGAGCGGTGTTTGACTCAGGGTGCGATCGGGACGCAGTTCTTCTACCAGTTTGTCGAAGGGCAAATCTTGGTGAGTGTAAGCTTTTAATGTCACTTCGCGCACGCGATCGAGCAATTGACGAAATGTAGGATTGCCGCGCATATCGGTTCGCAAGACGAGGATATTGACAAAGAAACCAATTAAAGCTTCTGTCTCAACTTGTGTGCGGTTTGCCAGGTCAGTACCGACGACAATATCTTCTTGATTTGTGTAGCGATAAAGCAGCGTTTGAAGTGCTGCCAACAACGTCATAAATAAGGTGACATTTTGTTGCCGACTAAGTGCGTTTAGCGCTTCTGAAACTTGCCAATCAAGCTGGAATTCTTGAATCTCAGCTCGATCGCTAGAAACAGCAGAACGCGGTTGTTTTGCTGGCAATTGCAGCGGGGGCAAATTTTGACCCAACTGCTGCTTCCAGTCAGCGAGTTTTGCTTCCAAAACTTCGCCTTGCAGCCAGTTTATTTGCCAAACAGCATAGTCTGCGTACTGTACAGAAAGTTCGGGTAGGGGAGAAGGTTTGCCACTGCAGAAAGCTTCATAAAGCGCCGCCACTTCCCGCACCAGTACCCCCATCGACCAGCCATCGGCTACGATGTGGTGTACTGTCACTAACAGCAGGTATTCTGTCTCGTCAAGATGTAACAATGTGACGCGCAGTAACGGCCATTTTGTGAGGTCAAAAGGCTGTCGCGCTTCTTCAGCGGCGAGTCGCATTGCCTCGGCTTCTCGTTCAGCTTGCGATAACTCTCTTAAGTTTACGATCGGCAATGTGAATTTAAAAGATGAAATAATAACCTGAGCGGGTCGTCCTTCCACGGAATTAAAAGTTGTCCGCAATGCTTCGTGTCGCTTGATAATCTCCTGAAAAGTTTGCTCTAGAACCGCTACATTGAGCGCCCCCTTCAAGCGCACGGCTGCTGGGATATTATAGGCAGGATTTCCCGGCTGCAATTGGTCGAGAAACCACAGTCGTTGTTGTGCAAAAGAAAGGGGTAATTCTTCCTGCCTTGACGCAGGCTTGATGGGGGGTGCTTTCAGTTTTTGATCGGCGCGATATTGCAAGAGGCTTTCGGTGACTGTTGCGACGGTAGGCGATTCAAAAAGAGAGCGCAAGGGTACTTCAATTTGAAAAGCTTCTCGCAGGCGAGAAATCGCCTGAGTAGCCAGCAATGAATGACCTCCCAATTCAAAGAAGTTATCGTGAATTCCCACTCGCTCTAAACCGAGAACTTCCGCCCAAATTTCTGCTATTAATTGCTCGTCGGGAGTTCGAGGCTCGGTAAAATTGCTCTCTAATTCGGCTGTGTTTGTGTCAGGTGCTCTTAGCGATCGCCGATCGATCTTTCCGTTAGGCGTTAAAGGCATTGCTTCCAGCAGCACAAACGCTGACGGCATCATGTACTGCGGCAGTTTTTGTTTCAGGTAAGAGCGCAAATCATTAATAAGTTCTGAGTCTTGAGTTTTGAGTGCTGAGTTAGCAACGATATAAGCTACTAAACGCTGGTCGCCCGGATTGTCTTCTCGAACCAGTGCGATCGCTTCTCGCACGGCTGGGTATTGGCTGAGTACCGCTTCAATTTCGCCTAATTCGATGCGAAATCCGCGAACTTTCACCTGGTTGTCGCTGCGCCCCATAAATTCAATGTTTCCATCTGGGAGATAGCGAGCCAAGTCCCCGGTTTTATAGAGGCGTTCTGAAAGAATAAACGATGAAGAATTAAGGATGAATGAAGCATGAGTTGGGTCTTCTGCAAAGGGGTTAGGAATAAACTTCTCTGCGGTCAGTTCCGGTCGGTTTAGGTAGCCTCTAGATAAGCCGGCACCGCCGATGTGCAGTTCGCCAAAAACGCCAACGGGAACCGGCATTAAATAGCGGTCTAATATGAAAATTTGAGTGTTAGCGATCGGGCGACCGATGGAAACTGATTCATCTTTGCGATCGACCTGATAGAGAGTTGACCAGATCGTGGTTTCTGTAGGGCCGTATAAATTCCACACAGAAGCGCCGCGCAAAAGCAACTGATTGGCGAGATGTCGGGGTAAAGCTTCTCCCCCGCACAGTATTTTTAATTGATTGTTTCCCTGCCATCCTGCTGCTAAAAGCATTTTCCAACTGGCTGGAGTAGCTTGCATAATGCTTGCGCCAGAATTTGTTAATGTTTCTAAAAGCTTTTCGCCGTTAGATGCCACTTCTCGGCTGGCTACAACAACGCGAGAACCTGTTGTAATAGGCAGGAAGAGTTCCAGCGCTGCAATGTCAAAAGATAAGGATGTTACTGCTAACCAAACATCTCGGTCTGCGATCGCGAGTTGTTGGCGCATAGAACTCAAGAAGTTAACGGCAGAGGCGTGGGAAATTTGCACTCCTTTGGGTTTACCTGTTGAGCCTGAAGTATAGATGACATAGGCTAAATTGGAGGAATTTTGTAAACCCACGAGTGGCTCGTCGCCGCTCGATATGCCTTCCAAATCTGCGTCCAGAAACACGAGGGAGGCGCTATTTTTGGGCAGGGTTTCTAATAGCTTTTTCTGAGTGAGTAACACTGAAATTTTCGCGTCTTCCAGCATGAATCCCAGGCGCTCTGGTGGATACGCTGGATCGAGGGGAACGTAAGCGCCACCAGCCTTGAGAATGCCGAGAAGCCCTACCATCATTTCTAGGGAGCGATCGACATAAATTCCCACCAAAACTTCTGGTTTGACACCGATTTTTTGCAAGTAACTGGCGAGGTTATTTGCTTTTTCGTTCAGTTCCCGGTAAGTCAGATGTTCATTTTCAAAGACGACTGCGATCGCATCCGGCGTCCGCTCTGTCTGCGCTTCAAATAGTTCATGTATGCACTTATCTTGCGGAAAATTCGATTGAGTATTGTTCCACTCGAACAGCAGTTGCTGCTGTTCAGGTTGCGTTAAGATTGGCAAATTTGAAAGGCGCTGTTCGGGATTAGCAGCTATACTTTCTAGTAAGGTTATAAAATGTCCGGCTATCCGCCGTGCAGTGCTAGCGTCAAACAAATCTTGGCTATACTCAAGCGTTCCATTAATACCCTCTAATCCTTCCTCAAGGTCAAGCGCTAAATCAAATCTCGCCGTTTTCCGTTCTATTTCCAAACTGCTCAACGTCAATCCTGGCAATTTTATCTGCGGCGTCCGAACATTTCGCAAAGAAAACAATACCTGAAATAGCGGATTATGACTTAAATCTCGTTCGTGGTGTATAATTTCTACCAGTTTCTCGAAGGGCAAATCCTGGTGGTTATATGCGCCGAGAGCTACTTCTCGCACGCGGCCCAGTAAGTCTTTAAAAGTCGGGTTGCTCGACAGATTGGTGCGGAAAACTAAGGTGTTAGCAAATAAGCCAATTACTTCCTCGATTTCGCGTCTATTACGGTTAGCAATGGGGGAGCCGACTAAAATATCTTCTTGCCCGGTGTAGCGATAGATCAATGTTTTAAACGCTGCCAGTAGCGTCATAAATAAAGTCGCTTTTTCCCGCTGGCTTAATAGAGTCATTTCCTCTGCGATCGCCTTGGGAATGGTGAATTTATGCACCGCACCTCGGAAGGTTTGTACTGCCGATCGCGGGCGATCGGTTGGCAAATTTAGTACCGGGAGATTGCCTCCGAGCTGTTTTTTCCAGTAAGCAACCTGCGTCTCTAAAACTTCTCCCTGCAACCACTGGCGCTGCCAACTTGCAAAGTCTGCGTACTGTACCGACAGTTCGGGAAGGGGAGAAGGTTTGCCAGTGCAAAAGGCTTGATAAAACGTGGCGAGTTCCTGGATGAATATTCCCATTGACCAGGCATCGAAAATGATGTGGTGCGTACTCAATAGCAGCACCCAGTTGGAATCGCTCAAGTGCAGCAATTTGGCACGCAATAAGGGTGCTTGTGAGAGATCGAAAGCAAGCTTTGCTTCTGCGGCGATTAACCGTTCAACTTCGCGCGATCGTTCAGTTTCAGGAAGCGATCGCAAATCTATTTCTAAAATTTGCAATTCCAGATTGGAAGCGATCGCCTGAACGGGTTGGCCGTTTATTGTCTTAAAAGCCGTTCGCAAAACTTCATGACGCTTGACAAGTTCGTTGAGACTGCGATCGAGAGATGTCGCGTCAAGTGTTCCCGTCAAACGCACGGCGGCGAGGATGTGATAGGTAAAGTTGCCGGGATTTAGTTGCTCAAAAAACCACAATCGCTGTTGAGCAAACGACAGAGGAAAAGTGTTAGACTCTCGACTTTGAGGCAGAATTTTTTCTAGCGAAACGCTTTCTTTTTTCTGGTTGAGTCGCTGCAACAGCAACTCGCGCTTTTGGGGAGAAAGAGCCGCGATGCGTTCGATTAAATCACTCATTTTCTGACAAGCGAATTTCAAAGGTGGTACAATGCCCCGGATTTATGCGTGGAATCAATCCCAAATCTCAAATCTCAAATCCTCAAGCCCCCGCATTTATCTCGCGCAAGTCAATCTAAAATCTAAAATCTAAAATCTAAAATCGATTGACTCCTTGTTGGGCGAGAATTTCCTGTATTTCGGTTTCTGACAGTTGATCGAGGTCTGCTAAAACTTGAGCTAGCATTTCACTGTCGCTTTGTTCGACTTGCTTTTGCGCGATCGCTACTGCAAAATCGGCGACAGTGGCCGACTCAAATAAACGGTGCAAAGGCAACTCGACCTGAAATGCTTGGCGCACTCTGGAAATTACTTGAGTTGCTAATAAGGAATGCCCTCCTAATTCAAAAAAGTTGTCGTAAATGCCGACTTTTTCAATTTTGAGAACTTCAGCCCAGATAGCGGCTAAAACTTCCTCGATATTTGTGCGAGGCGCGACAAAGTTTCCTATCAACTCCGGTCGCATTTCATCAGGTGCGGGCAGCGCTCGTCGGTCTACTTTTCCATTAGAAGTTAAAGGAAAACTTTTGAGTATCACAAAAGCAGAAGGCACCATGTACTCCGGCAATTTTGACGTTAAAAAATTGCGAATTTCCTTGTGGGTAGGTGCTTGTTTCTGATTAGAAACAAAATAAGCCACGAGACGCTTTTCACCAGGCGCATCTTCCCGCGCCACCACTACAGCCTGCGCGATATCTGGATGTTGCCCCAGCACCGCCTCAATTTCTCCCAATTCAATGCGGAAACCGCGAATTTTTACTTGGCCGTCAATTCGCCCGATAAATTCGATGTTTCCGTCTGGCAAATAGCGAGCCAAGTCGCCGGTTTTGTACAGTCGCGTCTTTGCTTGCGTGTCAAATGGATTGCGAATAAATTTTTCTGCGGTTAATTCAGGGCGGTTAAGATATCCGCGTCCCAAATTCTCACCGCCGATGTACAGTTCACCAGCTACGCCGATCGGCACTGGTTGCAAGTAAGAATCCAAGATATAAATCTGAGTGTTGGCAATCGGAAGACCGAGGGGAACTGTGTCAAAATCGCACCCAATTTTATCAAATTCGACTTGATAAGTCAGGACACCTACAGTTGTTTCTGTTGGCCCGTAGTGATTGAATACTGAGCAACTGGGAGCCAGATTGCGAAGTGTTTTAATTAAGCTCCAATTGGCCGATTCACCTCCTAAAATAAGCCGTTTACCAGGCAAAATTGACTGGGGTTGAGAGGAATTTAAAAGGGCGGCTAGGTGAGAGGGAACTATTTTGAGGCAGTCGATGGAATTGCGGCAGAAATATTCACCCAGTGCCTCTGGATCGGTGGCGCGTTGTTGGGAGATAATATGCAGGCAACCGCCGAAACAAAGGGCGGGGAAAATGGCTGTGTTTCCTAAGTCGGCGGCGAAGGTGGAAGCGGTAGCAAAACTGGCATCGGCTGGTAGGTTTAATTTTTCTTGAATGCTGTGCAGGTAATTGAGCAGTTGCCGGTGTTCGATCGCGACTCCTTTGGGGATGCCAGTGGAACCGGAAGTATAGATGACGTAAGCTAAATTGTCTGTAGAAACACGGGGCGTGTAAGATGCAGAAACAGTGGGAATATCTGTATCGATGCAAACAATATTTGCCTGAGTTTTCGGCAAGCTTTCGATGAGCCGCTGTTGTACGAGCAAAACCTTTACCTGAGCGTCTTCTAGCATTAGCGCTTTGCGCTCTATTGGGGTCGTTGGATCGATCGGTAAATAGGCGCCACCGGCTTTGAGTACGCCCAGCATTCCTACGATTGTTTCTAAGGAGCGATCGAGGCAAATGCCAACAACGACCTCTGGTTCAACTCCCAAGTTTTGCAGGTGATGGGCGAGTTGATTGGCGCGATCGTTGAGTGCTCGGTAGGTGATTTTTTCACTTTCAAAGACGACGGCAATTTTGTCTGGGTGGCGTTCTGCTTGTTCTTCAAAAAGCTGATGAACGCATTTATTTTTCGGGTAATCTTTTTGAGTTTGGTTAAAGTCAATGAGAAGTTTCAGCCGATCGCGATCGCTGAGTATGTCTAGCTGACTGATAGCGACTTCTGGATTTTTGACTGTGCTTTCTAAAAGCGCCTGAAAGTGTTCTGACAAGCGCTTTATATCTGCCGCAGCAAATAAAGCGGAATCATAGTGAAATTCAGCGCTTAGGGAATTGCACAGGCGAAGGCAGGAGAGCTTGATTTTGAATGGCTCTAGGCAGGCATCTTGCCGAACAAGGGAAAATGAAACGCCTGAATTACCATAGTTCTTAGGCTCTGCTTGGAACTCAAAGCAGACAGGCCAAAAGCTGCTGCTTTTTTCGTTTTCTAAAATTTCTTCCCAGCTAAAATATTCTTGCCAGTTGTACATTTCGTTGAGATTAAGCTCAACTTGCTGCCTCGCTTGTGAGAAATTTAACTCGTCTTGCACTGGCCACTGTAGGGGTAAGTATTTGCACAGCAGCCCCAGAGAGTGTTCTAATTCTTCATATTTTCTGCCGTCAATCGCTACGCCGATTATCGGGTTTTGCTCTCTGGTAAGCCGCCAAATGAGAATTTGCCAGCAAGTCAGCAGGAAGGCAGAAATATCGCTTTGGTGTTTTGGGGCGATCGCTTCTAGGCTGTTCAACAAATCACCGCGAATTTCCACCCTTTCTACTTGTGGCTTAAATTCCGCTTCTCCATTCTTCTTTTCCCAAGGAAGTGTTAATAAATCCCAAGATTCAAGGTTCAGCTTTCGCCAGTATTCTTGGCCGATTGCCGTTTCTTCTGATTCGAGTAACTCATTTTGCCACTCAGCAATATCGGCATATTGCATTGACTCATCAGAGAACTCTTCCCCGCACGCGCAGGCTGAGTAGGAAAGACTGAGTTCGCGGGTGAAATTTTTCAGGGTGACGCTATCTGCAATTAAGGCAGAGAAGTTCACCAGCAATAGCTGCTTGTTTTGCGCCAGAGTGACTAAAGAGAGATGCCAAAGTGGGCCGCGCTCAAAATCAAAAGGAAGCAGGTTTAGTTGCTGAAAAAGCGCTGCGATTTTAGCTTCTTGTTCTTCGGGAGACAAACCGCTGAGATTGTGTTCCGAGATAGGAACTTCACCAGTGCTGGCGATCGCTTGCAGGGGTAGTGTCATCCCAGGCAAGCAGTGAAAGCTAGTCCGCAGGATTTCGTGCCGATTTACGACATTTTGCAGCGCCTTTTTAAGAATCTTTTTGTCGAGATTTCCGGTAATTAAAATTGCACCTCGAACGCGATAGATTTGTTTAGGATTATTTTGCTGTAACCCCCACAGATGCCGTTGCTGTGGAGAGAGTCTAAACCCTTCGATTGTTTCGTTTTGCATTTCTAAAGTTCCTTTAATAAGCCTAAATATCTTGACAGCTAAACGCTTCTGCCATACCGACAACAACCCGACGCGAACCAGAGAATGGCGTGCGTCCGTGCGCGGCTAGCATATTATCTAACAGCAAGACATCTCCTTCTTTCCAAGGGAAAACAATCGTTTCTTGCTGATAGCAGCGACGAATTTCGTCTAATATAAAATCTTCAATGGGCGAGCCATCGCCGTAATAAGCATTGCGGGGTAAATCTTCCTCTTTAAAAGAAGTTAAAAGCTCTTTGCGAACGGCGGGTTCGAGATTGGAAATGTGGAAGAGGTGAGCTTGATTAAACCACACCATTTCCTGCGTTTTTGGGTGCTGGGCGACAGCTTGACATATTTGCCTAGTTCTCAAGCGATCGCAACTTTTCCATTCTAACTCAATTCCCGTTTTTTGGCAATACTCTTCTACCTCAATTTTGCTATCAGTATTAAAGACATTTTGCCAGGGTAAATCTACGCCACCGCCGTAATTTCGCACATACATAACCTTTTTTTTGGCAAACTTTTCTCTAATATTTGAATCCAGGCTTTCAAACACTTTGCGGCTGTTAGCGATCGGAGTTTCTCCTCCCTGTTCGGCTTTCTTGACGCAAAAAAAAGCAATTTTCAGCGGCCAATTTCGAGAATAAGCCATTTCATTGTGCAGGGGGATGAATTGCTCGGCAGGATACTCCGTGGAAGTGTAGATATTTCCGCTCACTTGGCTACGCGGAGTCGAGCGAAAAGAATATTCCAACAAGTCGCCAGCAAGAGTTTGAATAAACTGCTCGAAACCATTCACCCCGCCGACTTCAAAGCCTCGAAAAAGTATTCCTCCATGCTGCCATAACTGCGTTTCAATTAATGAGCAATTGTTCGCAGCCCAACCCGCGAGATTTAATTTTTCTACTGTTGGCTGAACCACTAGAGGTAGAAAGTTTTCGGGCTGGAGGTAGGCGGTTTTGACTAATTCCTCTGAGGATAGGCTGACGGCTTTGCGCCTAACCGATCCTAACTTTTGGGAATTGAGATTCTTTGTTTCTGTATTTGTCATAATTTTTGCTTTGGTGAAAAATTTATCTCTTTTTCCCGAAAAAACCTGAGAGATTGATATCAAATCCGTTAGCATCGGAACTATTCATCTCTCTGTTCTCTTCCTCTGCGTTCTCTGCGTACTCTGCGGTTTAATCATTCTAATGCAACCGGAATTGATATGAGCCATCCTTTTCAACTCTTCATAACTTTGCGTTTAGCCATTTTTAATTTTTGAATTCCCGAAAGATGAATTTGTTTTTGCTGCTCGATTTGGTGCTGCCTTTCTGCTTCGGCAAGAATTTCTGCCAACTCGTCGATTCTGATATCTGGCTGAATGACTACCTGGTTGAGGAGGATTTGAAAACCTCTCACCATTCGGGCAATAGTCGCAGCCTCAAATAAGTCTGTTTTGTACTCAAATAAGCCTTGAATTCCTTCTGAATCCTCCCAGAGAGTGAGGCTTAAGTCGTGTCTCGACATACCGACATCGGATTCCAGAATGCTCAAGGTCAAACCAGCTAACTCCAAGGGTGGCATGGGTGCATTCTGGAGTACAAACCACACTTGAAACAGCGGGTTATAGCTGAGATTTCGCTCCGGCTGCAATTCCTCCACGAGCTTTTCAAAAGGAACATCCGGGTGAGCGTAAGCTGCTAACGCTACCTCCCGTGTTCGATCGAGTAGTTCGCGGAAAGTTGGATTACCTGCCGTGTCAATTCGCAGCACTAAAGTATTGACAAAAAATCCAATTAGTTCCTCTAATTCAAGGCGGTTGCGATTGGCAATAGGAGAGCCAATAGCGAGGTTATCTTGCTTTATTTGGCAGGATAGCAAGGATTGAAATGCTGCCAACAACGTCATAAATAGGGTGACATCTTGTTGCTGGTTGAGCGCTTTCAGTCTCTCAGTTAAAGAAGCATAAATCACAAAAGATTGCTGCGATCCTCGGAAAGTTTGCACGGGAGAGCGCTGCTTATCTGTTGACAGCACAGCTAAATCGCCTCCCAATTGCTGTTTCCAATAAGCGAGCTGTTTTTCTAATTTCTCTCCCTGGAAATGCTGCCGCTGCCAACTGGCGAAGTCGGCATACTGCACGGAAAGTTCAGGCAGCCCAGAGGGTTTGTCAGTGGAAAAAGCTTCATAAAGTGCGGCCACTTCTCGCACCAATACCCCCATAGACCAACCATCAGAAATAATGTGGTGTATCGTCAGCAGCAACACATATTCTGCCGAACTAAGTTGCAGCAAAGTGCCTCGCAGTAAGGGCGATCGCGTTAAGTCAAAGGGGCGTTGGGCTTCTTCTAAAGTACGCTGCTCAATTTCAGCTTGCTGCTCAGTTTCTGGTAAATGTCGCAAGTTTACTACCGACAAAGCGAAATCCAAGGAAGGAGAAATCAGTTGAACAGGTTCCCCGTCCATTTCTGCAAAAGCAGTTCGTAAAACTTCGTGACGCCTGACAATTTCATTGAGTGTTTGTTGCAGTGCCGACAAATTCAATTGCCCTTGCAACCGCACAGCAGCCGGAAGGTTGTAGGCAGGGTTTTCGGGAGACAATCGATCGAGAAACCACAGCCGTTGCTGGGCAAAAGAAAGGGGAGCAGAATTTGGCTGCGATCGCCTGGGAATACATTTAGATTGCTCAGCCTGTACTGCCTCTTTGCCCAATGCTTTGACGAGGAGCGCTCGCTTCTGGGGCGAGAGGTTTTTTAGTCGTTCTGAACGATTAGTAGACATCATAATTCACTTCCTCGCAGTGGTCGCTGTTTGTGATAGTTAAGGAAAGTTTTGCTGCTATTTTTAGCTGGTCATTTAAAACAAAATTGATATCTGCTTCAGTAGTAAGGGGGTTGGCAAGGACGACTCGAAAAGCAACAATGGGAATGGTTTTGCCATAACAGGTGTTTTGTAAGGTTGTTCGCGAGACGAAGGTGTGACCGGCTTGCCGCTGGGCCTCCTGAAGGCGCTCGTTAAATTCATTAATGAAGTGGTTGTCTGCTTCGGTTAGTTGTTTTTTGGCTGCTTTTTCCCTGAAGGTTTCTGGAATGTAGCGGTATAAAAGAATATTAATTTCTGGTTCTAGCAGCAATTCAAAGGCTGGATTTTCCCGAAGTAAATTGGCTAAGTGCTGCGTTTTATGGATGCCTCCATCTATCAAAAACTCATAGCCTTGATGGCCGATGATATTCAAGGCGGCTTGCAAGAACAAACTCGCACCCGATCGAGAGCCTTCGAGAGAGCGCTTGCCTAGATCGATCGAGTCTTTTCGCACCGTGTAGGGTGCGTTTTTTTCAATAACTTTGGCGGTTTGGGGATTGCGGAATAAAACCATGCCGATTCCCATTGGCAAATACATTTGTTTGTGTCCATCTATGGTGACGGAATCTGCTAGTTGAATGCCTGCTAATTTGTGCCGGTGACGTTGGGAAAAAAGCACGGGGCCGCCCCACGCGGCATCGACGTGAAAGTGAGCGTTTGCGGATTGGGCGATCGCGGCTATTTCTGGTAGCGGATCGATACTTCCCGAATCGGTGCTGCCGGCGATACCGATAATTGCCAGAATGTGCAGGTTGCGATCGCGACATTCGGCCACAGTTTGGCGCAGCGCTGCCAAATCCATCCGGTGATTGGAATCGGTGGGGATTTTTAGGAGATTGCGATCGCCAATGCCTAATAAACCGGCAGCTTTTTCAAAAGAATAGTGCATCAAACTCGATCCGATTATCACCATTCCCTTGTAGCCGTAAAATTCTAAAGCTGCGTACAAGCCTTCTTTTTCAATGCCACCAAAGTCATTTTTTGGCCCTAAAGAAGCGTTGCGAGCGCACCACAGGGCGGTGATATTAGCTAGGGTGCCGCCCGTTACCATGATACCGAGCGTGCTATCATTTTTTTGAATGTGCTGATTATAAAAATCCTCAGAAAAATCGTAAATTAATCGGTGCATCATTGCCAAAGTCTGGCGCTCGCAGGGGCTTAAAACTTTGGCCGTTTCCATCTTGACTAAATTTTGATTCATCGCGGTTACAAGCTTCGCGATCGGGCGCACAAAATAGGGAAGTGCACTCGTCATGTGACCGATATATCGCGGGGAAGATGTGTGGATGGAATGAGCAACGAGGGTTTGGGTCAAATCATCGATATAATTCCCAACATCTGTAGGAAGGGCGGGAATTTTGTTTTCCCTAAACTGCTGAATAATTAACTCTAAGTCAATATCTGTACTAGCGGTTTTTGCGTACAAAAAGTCTTGAACTAGGGCAGAAATTCGCTCCTCCATTGCTTCTTCTGCCAAAAATGACTTTTCTGAGGCACTGAATAGCTCCATTAACTTTTCTTCAATTGGGATAACAGAGGCTTTTAATTGCTGCATTACCTCTTGAGACTTTGTGGCTTTTACTGTTAGTTTACTCATGCGAATTTATCCTGTTATATCAAATTCGTTAACATCGGAATTATTCATCTCTCTCTTCCCTTTCTCTGTATCCTCTGTGTCCTCTGCGGTTTAATCATTCCGATACAACCGGAATGGATATTAAATGGGATTTTTAAATCTCCAATTACCCACCGAACCCTTAAGGAGCAAAGGGCTTTTTGTGTTTTTTGACCCACCCGATATTTACTCAGCCACCATCACAGTTTGTGCTGACTCTTCATCCACTTTTTCTAAGAGATCGAGCAATTCATCTATCTGGTTAGCATCGGCGTTTGCCAGAATTTCTTCCTCGATTAGTTCAGCTAAATTCTGAATGGTGGGAGCAGCAAAAAAATCGCACAGTGCTAACTCTACCCCAAAGCACGATCGCACTCGCGATATTAACTGTGTTGCCATCAGAGAGTGACCGCCGAGGTCAAAAAAGTTTTGGTTAATTCCTACTTTTTCTATCCCTAAAATAGCAGTCCAAATCTCAGCAATTTCTTTCTCTGTGGGCGTTTTTGGCTCAGTGAATGCTGTTTCATCAGAAACGTAATCGCACCTTTGAGATAAGGCGAGACGGTCAATTTTTCCGTTGGGCGTTAGTGGCAGCGCATCTAATAGCATAAAAGCTGAAGGCACCATGTAATCGGGCAGTTTTTGCTTCAAGAATGAACGCAGTTCGGAAATAAGTTCTGGGTGCTGATTTCTGAACCCTGAGTTAGGAACTAGGTAAGCGACTAGGCGTTGACTGCCCGGTGCATTTTCCTGAAGCAAAACAGCAGCGGTGGACACAGAATAATGTTGAGAAAGTGCTGCCTCTATTTCTCCGAGTTCGATGCGGAAACCGCGAATTTTTACTTGGGAATCGCCCCGACCCAGAAATTCTATATTACCATCCGGCAGGTAACAACCGATATCGCCTGTTTTGAACAAAAGTTTTTGATGATAATTACCGACAAAATCTAATTTTTCTTGCCCAAACGGGTTAGAAATGAATTTTTCCGAGGTTAAGTCGGGGCGGTTTAAGTAGCCTTTTGCCAATCCATCGCCCCCGACGTAAATCTCGCCGGGAACTCCTATCGGAACGGGTTGCAAATTGCGATCGAGCAGATAAATTTGCGTGTTGGCGATCGGGCGACCAATTGGCACTTTTTCGACACAGTGAGTTGCATCGTACCACGTCACGTCCGCAGCTACTTCAGAAGAGCCATAAAGATTGATTAATACCCGCTGGGGCATCTGCTCTCGAAATTGCTGGCAAAGTTCGATCGGCAGAGTTTCTCCGCTGCAAATCCAATACTTTAATTGAGGCAAACGCCTGTCTAAATCAGGGAAAGCATCTAAGATAGCGCGCAACAAAGAAGGAACCAGTACCAGTCGGGTTACTTTTTGCTTTGATAAGGTTTGAAGGAATTGGTTAATATCTTTGACGGAGCGATCGCGAATAATGACAGTGGGCAACCCATGCAGCAAAGGAGCAAAGATTTCCCAAACCGAATCGACAAAATTTAAGGACGTTTTTTGACAGCAAATATCAGATTCGATAAAAGGGTAGGGGTTCCAAAAACAGCGATTGACTGTGCCTCGGTGGGTGCCGAGTACGCCTTTGGGAGTGCCTGTCGAGCCGGAAGTGTAGAGGACGTAAGCGAGGTTTTCAGCTTCCACTTTAACAGCGGGGTTGCGATCGATCTCGCGGCAAATTTCCTGCCATTCGGCGTCGATACAGACGACTTTAGCGCTGTGTTCGGGGAGGGTTTCTAGGAGGTTTTTTTGAGTCAAAAGCACCGGAACTTTTGCGTCGGCCAGCATGAACGATCGGCGTTCTTGGGGATAAGCAGGATCGAGAGGAACGTAAGCGGCACCGACTTTTAAAATGCCCAAAATGGCCACCAGCATCGACAGCGATCGCTCTAAGCAAATTCCCACCAAAACTTCGGGTTTTACGCCTAGAGATTGCAGGTAATGCGCGATTTGATTGGCTTTGGCATTCAATTCGCGGTAAGTCAATTGTTCATTTTCGCAAATTGCAGCCACTGCATCTGGGGTTCGCTCTGTTTGCGCGGCAAATAATTCGTGAATTGAGGAATTTCTGGGATAATCCGCTTGGGTGTCGTTCCACGGGACAAGTAATTGCTGGCGTTCGGCGGCGCTCAATAGGGACAATTCTGACAGTTTCCGCTCAGGATTGGCAGTCATTTCCTCCAGTAAAGTGTGCAGGTGTCCGAGCATTCGCGCGATAGCAGCGTCTTCAAAGAGGCTGCTACTGTAACCAATTTTTAGCGTCAATTGGGCACCGGGCATTGCCATCACGGTTAGAGGATAATTCGTTGTTTCCCAGGAGCGAATATTCTCTACTTTTAAGTTTTGAATCTTCTCCTGCAAAGAAGCATCCGAAGGATAATTTTCAAAAACGACAAAACTCTCAAATAGAGGTAAACTCCGAGGAACTTCGCTCCACCCCTGCACCTCAACGAGGGGGCTGTACTCATATTGTCGCGCCTCAACTTGTTGCGCTTGGAGTTCTTTCAAGCAGGATAAAATAGAATCCTGTGGGTCAATTTTTACGCGCACTGGCAGAGGATTTACGAACAGCCCCACTACCGATTCAGCACCCATTAACTCTGGCGGTCGCCCGGAGACAACCGTACCAAAAACCACATCTTCCTCGCCGCTGTATCGGCTCAAAAGTAGCGCCCAAGCTGCCTGTACGAGGGTATTTAATGTTAGCTGATGCTGTCGCGCGGCAGATTGCAGTGCGGCGGTGGCTGTTGCAGAAAATATCACCTGCTGTTCGCCACTACTTTCTAAACGGTTTCCCGCGACAATATTGCCCCGGCCGATCGCAGTTGGAGCTGCAAAACCTTTGAGAGTTTGCCGCCAAAATGACTCCGCCGCAGATAAATCTTGCTGGTGCAGCCACGCGATGTAATCCCGATAAGGGCGAGGGCGTTTGAGGTGCAATTCCTCGCCCTGGGAGAAGGCTTGATAAAATGCAAAAACTTCCTCAAGCACGATCGCCAGCGACCACCCATCTAAAACCAAGTGGTGGTGGCTCAAAATAAACTGAAAACTATCTGTTTCTAACTGCGCCAGTGTAATGCGAATCAAGGGAGCTGATTTCAAGTCAAAGCCCTGCTCGCGATCGGCTTTTAGGAACATTTCTAGCTGCTGTTGTTGTTCGGAGGCCGAGAGCGATCGCCAGTCCATCTGCTGCCAAGATAATGCAGCCTGCTTACGCACCGCTTGCACGGGTTCTTTCAATTTTTCCCACAGGAAACAAGTCCGCAAAATGGGATGTCGCTCTACAACTTTTTGCCAACTATTTCTCAACGCAGAAACATTGAGATCGCCGCGCAAGACGCACAGCAGTTGCCCGAAATATACGCCCGATTCTGGCTGGTAAAGGGAATGAAAGAGAATGCCCTGCTGCGCTGGGGAGAGGGGATAAAAATCTTCGATATTGCCTTTGGTCATATTAAAGCTCTGCCAAAATTGCGGTAATGTTGTCTAAATCGTCCTGGTTCCACTGGCTCCACTTAAACTCTGCAAAGTCAGAAGGAGTGCAGCCACCGGCGTCGGGGGACTGACAGTATTGAATTAGCGATCGCAGTGATTCTATAAAGCCGGTTGCTAAATTTTCAATGCTTTCTCGTCGGTGAATGCTTTCGCTGTACGTCCAATCTAATTGCAGCTTGTTGCTGGCAACAAATCCGTTAATTTCCAGCAGGTAACGCCGATTTCCGCGCGGGCTGCGAAGGGGGCCAACAGGCTCGGATGACAGCATAAATAATGAAGATTTCGGCAGCACTTGGTCAAACTGTCCGAGATAGTTAAAGCTTACCTCAGCTTGCGGCAATTTGTGCAAATTCTTTACATTTTCTGGGTTTAAATATTCTAGGACACCGCAACCAACGCCGCGATTAGGCACGGCGCGTAATTGCTCTTTCACTGATTTAATTGCTGCTCCTAGATCGGCAGGTTTTTTTAAATTCAACAGGACGGGAAAAACAGATGTGAACCAGCCGATTGTGCGCGACAAATCTACTCCCTCAAATATATCTTCGCGCCCGTGACCTTCTAAGTCAAGTAAAAGTGAGTTATTGCCAGTCCAGCGTTCAAATGCTTGACCTAAAGCAGTTAGCAATACATCATTAATTTGAGTGCGGTAAGCGGCAGGTACTTCTTGTAAGAGCAGTTTTGTTTCTTCAACACTCAAAGCAACGGATACTGTCTTTTCAGATGCAACTAAATTAGCTGCGGTTGGGAAATCCACCGGCAAGCGAGAAGTTGGTTGGTGAGAAAGGGCGAACCAGTAATCGAACTCTGCCTGCAATTCGGGCGATCGCGCCCACTCATGCAAGCGTTCTGCCCACTGCTTAAATGAGGTTGTTTTGGGCGGGAGCGCGACTGTTTCGCCGCGGCTAATTTGCCCATAAGCCGTCTGGAAATCCTCAATTAAAATTCGCCACGAAACCCCATCAACCGCTAAGTGATGAATGGCCAATAACAAGCAATTTGGCTGATGTTTGCCGAAGTCAAATAGGGCAGCGCGAAGTAATGGCCCCTCTGACAAATTCAAACTGGCTTGCAACTGAGTGGCGGCGGTTTGGAAAGCGGCTTCTCGTTCTTCTGGAGGTAGCGACGACAAATCAATGCAGGTAAACGGAGCAATCTCGTCGGGATTGGCGAGATCCTGCTGCCAGCCAGATTCTCCTTGCACAAAACGCAGGCGCAGCGCGTCGTGGTGCTTCAGCAATTCTTGCAAAACTGACTCAATTAATGCAGGTTCGAGAGGTTGTCGCAACTCGAAAAGCACCGCCTGATTCCAGTGGTGTGGATCGGAGAGATTTTGCTCAAAAAACCAGTGCTGAATTGGTGTCAGAGGAACGTCGCCAATGATTAATCCCTGTTCCGATTGTTGGGTTCCAGTTGTATCGGCGACGGCTGCTAACTGTGCAATGGTTTGGTGTTGAAACAGTTGTTTTGGAGTGAGTCGCAACCCCGCTCGATTGGCTTGAGAAATTACTTGAATGCTGAGGATAGAATCGCCGCCCAATTCAAAGAAATTGTCGTCAATTCCTACTTGTTCTAACCCCAATACTTGCGCCCAAATTTCTGCCAGGATTTTCTCAATAGCTGTGCTTGGCGTGGCGAATGCCTCTTCGAGTTCTGGCCGATCGCGATCGGGTGCGGGAAGGGCTTTGCGATCGACTTTGCCGTTGTTTGTTAAAGGCAGCGATTCCAGCAGGACGAAGGCAGACGGCACCATATACTCTGGCAAGCGTTCTTGCAAGAACTGACGCAGCTCGCTAGAAGATAACTGTAGGGGCGGTGCCCCCGTGCCCGCCCCTAGGCGGGCGTCGGGGACGAGGTAAGCGACGAGACGCTTGCGAGCGTTTGCCTCGAACCACACCAAAACCGCACTTTCGAGCACTGCCGGATGCTGGGAGAGTGCCGCCTCAATCTCTGCCAGCTCAATGCGGAACCCGCGAATTTTCACCTGATTGTCAATGCGACTGACATATTCGATGTTGCCATCAGGTCGATAACGAGTTAAGTCTCCAGTTTTGTAGAGGCGCGAACCAGGTTCATTGCTAAAGGGGCTGGGGATAAATTTTTCTGCCGTCAGCTCGGGACGGTTGAGGTATCCCCGTGCCAAACCAGCGCCGCCGACGTGCAACTCGCCCGGAATGCCAGTGGGTACAGGCTGCCCGTTACAATCTAGGATGTAGGTTTGGACATTGCCAATAGGGCGCCCGATCGGCAACTCCCTCAATGTGGCGTCGGCTGCCGATAATTCGCATATCGTTGCCACCACAGTGGCTTCTGTAGGGCCGTAAGTATTCACCAGACGTACTTGTTGCCCTACACGCTCAATCCAAGTTTTCAATCGTTCGGGGAGCGCTTTTTCTCCGCCAATGATTGTCAAGCGTAATGACGGGGCAAGTACCAAGGTTTCTTGGCTCAATAAGGCTGTCAGTTCGTGCCAGTAGGCTGTCGGCAAACTCAGAACAGTTAACTTCCAAGTCCTGCACTTTTCCCAAAATACACCCGCTGAATCCAGCATGGAATCAGTACGCAATACGAGTGTTGCGCCCGAAGTCAGGCAGGGGTACATTTCTTCGGCACTGGCATCGAAACTAATAGAGGCAAACTGCAAAACGCGATCGCGCTTTTCTATTCCATATTCAGCGATCGCAGCCGTCGTGTAATTGACTAGCGATCGATGTTCGATTAAAACGCCTTTGGGTTTTCCTGTAGAGCCTGACGTGTAGATAACGTAGGCCAGGTTTTCTGGCTTTACGCCGCTGCGAGGGTTTTCTGAGCTGTAAAAAGCAATTTCTTCCCAGCCCGAGTCCAAGCAGACAACACGCGCCGAGTGTGGGGGAAGTTTTTCGAGCAGCTTTTCTTGCGCCAGCAGCACCTGCACTGAAGAGTCTTCTAGCATGAAAGCCAAGCGCTCTTTAGGATAGTTTGGATCGAGTGGGACGTAAGCACCGCCCGCTTTGAGGACGCCCAACAAGCCGATTACCATCAAGGGCGATCGCTCGACGCAAATTCCCACCAGCACTTCTGGCTCCACTCCCAGAGAGCGCAGGTGGCGCGCCAACTGGTTTGCTCTGGCGTTCAGTTCCCTATAGCTGAGTTCTTCTCCTTCAAACACCACTGCCACAGCGTCAGGCGATCGCGAGACAGCCTCCTCAAATAACTGATGGATGCACTTATCCTGGGGATACTGGGCAAAAGTATTATTCCACTCCAGCAATTGCTGCTTTTCGACAGCAGTCAGCAGGGGCAAGCTCCAGAGGCGCTGCTCTGGATTAGGGACGATACCTTCCAACAAGGTTTGCAGGTGTCCGAGCATCCGGGTAATGGTGGCGCGATCGAACAAATCCGTGCTGTATTCCACTGAGGCTTGCAGCCTTTCCCCCAATTCTTCTAAATCCAAGCTCAAATCAAACTGCGTCGTATTCGTTTCGACATCGAGCAGACTTAAAGTCAATCCGGGCAGATCCAAGGGCGGCATGGGGTTATTTTGCAACTGGAACATAACCTGAAATACCGGGTTATAACTCAGACTGCGATCGGGTTGCAGTTCCTCAACCAGTTTCTCAAAGGGCAAGTCTTGGTGCGCGTAGGCTCCCAAAGTCACCTCGCGCACGCGTTGAAGCAATTCTCGAAAAGTAGGATCGCCGGAAACGTCAGTTCGCAACACCAGCGTATTGACGAATACGCCAATGAGCCCTTCAATTTCCGCGCGGTTGCGGTTGGCGATCGGCGAGCCGACTAGCAAGTCTGTCCGCCCTGTATAGCGGTAAAGCAGCGCTTTAAAGGCCGCCAGCAGCGTCATAAACAGGGTAACGTCCTCCCCCTGGCTGAGGTTTTTGAGGGCGGCTGTCAGCTCCTGAGACAGCAATAGCGACTGGGTTGCGCCGTTTGATGTCTGAATTGGAGGTCGGGGTCGATCGGCAGGCAGTTCCAGCAACGGAGGCGCTCCCTCCAACTGTTGCTTCCAGTACGCAAGCTGAGTTTGCAGCACTTCGCCCCAGAGCCAGTTGCGCTGCCAGATCGCAAAGTCGGCATACTGCACGGGAAGCTCTGGAAGCTGGGGTTGGTTTCCGGCGGATAAGGCTTCGTAAATTGCCGCCAGTTCCCGCGCCAGCACTCCGATCGACCAGCCATCTGAAACGATGTGGTGCATCGTCAGCAGCAGGACGTATTCTTCTTCGCTAAGCTGTAGCAAAGAGGTTCCCAGCAAGGGGCCTCGTTCTAAGTCAAAGGGCTGTTGCGCTTCCTTTGCAGATAGCTGCTTTACGGCTGCCTCTCGATCGCTCTGGGGCACTTCTCGCAGGTCTATTACTGGCAGCAGCAGGCGAGAAACAGGGGGAGCAATAACTTGAACGGGCTGTCCCTGAACCTCAGTAAAGGTCGATCGCAAAGCTTCGTGCCGGTTGACGATTTCGTTGAAAGTTTGCTCCAACACAGCCACATTTAATTTGCCTTTGAGCCGGATAGCGCCTGGGAGATTGTAGAAAGATTTTCCAGCCTCGAATTGGTCGAAAAACCACAGCCGTTGCTGGGCGAAAGACAAGGGGATCGAGTCGCCTTCTTTCCTTCTAGGAATTCTGCGATCGCTTGAGGATTCTACCCCCTTTTCTCGCAGCATCACTTCCAGCAATGCGCGTTTTTTTGCAGATAGTTTCAAATAGCTCATTGGGCTTTTGTTTGTTTTGGCTTAATTTCTGGGATTAATAACTAGAAAAAGCGGAGATCGTCAATTCCCGATCGGGGAGAGAAATTTTCTCGGCTAGCATTCGCTCTACTTCTTCATCGGAAAGTTCCGCAAGACTCAGCAGCAATTGAGCGGTATTTTCAACTTTCTCTCGCTGCGCGGGATTTTCCACCAGGGCCGCGGCTTGCTCGGATGCCGTGGGCGACTCGAAGAAAGAGCGCATGGGGACATCTACCCCGAAGGTGTCGCGCACGGCTGAGATGATTTGCGTGGCTAGTAGGGAGTGCCCTCCTAAATCGATGAAAAAGTTGTCGTGAAGGCCGATTTTTTCCACTCCGAGTATTTCAGCCCAGATGCCTGCGAGAACTTTTTCAACCGGGGTGTTAGGCGCGACAAAGGTTTTCGGAAGGAAGGCGGCATCCGGTGCGGGCAGAGCTTTGCGATCGACTTTGCCATTGGCAGATAGCGGCAGCGATTCCAGCATGACAAATGCAGATGGCAGCATATATTCGGGCAGTTTTTCACTCAGGAATTGTCGCAATTCGCAAGTTTCTGGCGCTGCATTTTGTTGGGGAACCACATACGCCACTAACCGTTTCTGACTGCGATCTTCCCCGAATGCCGTTACTACACACGATCGCACTGCCCGGTGCTCGTTCAAAGCAGCTTCAATTTCTCCGGCTTCGATGCGGAATCCTCGAATTTTAAGGCGGAAATCTTCTCGCCCTAAAAATTCGATATTGCCGTCAGGGAGGAAGCGCCCTAAATCTCCCGTTCGGTACAAGCGATCGCCCGTGACGGGGTGCGTGAGGCAACTGGCGCGGGTTTTTTCTTCATTCCGCCAGTATCCTTTTGTCAGTCCAACTCCGGCACAGCACATCTCGCCAGCAACCCAGACAGGACAGTCTTCCAGCCTTTGATTCAAAATGTAATAGCGTGTATTGGCGATCGGCGATCCGTAAGGAATGCTCTTCCAAGAAGGGTCAACAGTTTCTACCGGATACCAGATGTTCCAAAGGGTAGTTTCGGTTGGCCCGCCAACGCTGACAACGCGACATTCACGGACGATCGCCCTTAACCTCTGAGGCAGTGTGACTGGAATCCAATCTCCGCCGAGAAACGCCCAGCGCAAGCACTCTGGCAACACTTCAGAACGTCCGCCAGCGTAATCGAGCAGCATTTCCATCATCGGGGGAACCGAGTTCCAAATGGTGACGCGCTCTTTTACCATCAATTGCGCCCAGTGAGCGGGGTCTAGCCGTTGGGCGGCATCGGGAATGACGATCGCTCCTCCGGCTGCTAGGATGCCGAAGATATCGTAAACCGACATATCGTGGTGCAGTGCGGTGACGGAGATCGCGCGATCGCACTCGGCCACATTAAACACTTGGTTGGTCTGAGCGATCGCATTGACTGCACCGCGATGGGCGATCGCCACGCCTTTCGGCAAGCCAGTTGAGCCGGAAGTATAAATCACATACGCTAAATCTTCCGCTTCCTGCACTGATTCCAAAGCTTCGCCGCTTTCTGTTGCTAATTCCTCAGTATCAAGACAAATTCGCCGCACATTTTCCGGCCATTCCAATCGCTGATTTAACTGAGATTGCGTCAAAACAATCTCAACTTCACCATTTTCCAGCAAATACCAAATCCGCTCTTTTGGTAGCGCCGCATCGATAGGCAAATAAGCGGCTCCAGAGGCTAGAATTCCCAGGACAGCGACTATTTGCTCCCATCCTTTCTCCATGACGACGGCAACCAATTGATTAGGGCGAACTCCGAGATTTCGCAAGCGATGACCGACTTGATTCGATCGCCGATAGAGTTCCTCGTAGGTGAGGGTACGATCGCGCGTAATGATGGCTGGTTCGTGCGATCGCGACGCGACTTTCTCAGCAAACAATTCGTGCAGCAATCCATCGGGAATCGGTGCCTCAATGGTGTTAGTAAAGGCTTGCTGAAACTGCACCGTTTTATGCCAAGTTTCCTCTTCATTGGCGAGGCTTTGCAATAGGCGGCAATAGGCATCAAACATATCGTCAATCATCCCTGGCGGGAAAAGTTCTTCCACCGCATCCCAGCTAAAAGACATCCCCTCAGCGGTTTCGGTAAATTGCGCGTCGATCCAAACTTGCGGAGTTTGACCAATAATGTGCACCAATTCTCCCAATTCTTGAATCAGAGAAAAGATAGAGGAATCTTCCCCAGGCGCGTTTTGCGGATCGATCGTAAACACAACTGGCATCAGCGCTGCAGTTGTACCTTGCGCTTGGGCGAGTTCTCGCAAAACGCGCACGCCGCTCACATATTGGTGCTCTAAATCTTGCCAAAGCTGTTCTTGCAATCGCTTGGCTCGTACTTCAAAACTTTCTTGCTTTGAGTTATCTATTTCTAGCAGAGTAAATGAGGCAAATTCTCCGATAATTTCCTCAATTTGAGGATGCAGAGGAAGGCGATTAAAGCGCGGCACGTTGAGGGTAAACCGAGGCGTTTTGCTCCACAGAGACAGAACCTCCGCATAGGCGGCGAGCAATAAACCCGTAGGAGTGAGGCGGGCGCGAGCTGTGCGCGTTTTGAGGCGCTGCCAGGTTTGCAAGTCTAAGCGATCGCTCCAGCGTTTAAATCGCGGCTGCGTTAAGGAATTCGGGTGTTTGGCGAGGGGCAATTCCGGTGCTGGTGGCAGGGTTTTGAGGCGAGTGCGCCAGTAATCTAAGGATTGCTGGTAAAATGGGGAGTTTTCTAAAGCGATCGCCGCTAACACGCAGTCGCGAAAAGACAGTTGCAATGGCGCGATCGCACTATGGGGATTGCGGTAAAACTTTACCAAATCGCCAAACAAAATTTGAAAACTCCAGCCGTCTATGCACAAGGCGTCAATGCTGATGTGGAGCCGGATGCGGCGATTGTTTATTTGCGAAGCGCAAATCTCGAACAGCGGCCAGCGATCGAGCGGTAGCACTTGGTGGGAAAGGCGATCGCGAATTGCTTCGAGTTTTTCGCCCGCAACCTCTGGATCGATCGATCGCAAATCCAAAACCTCAATTTTATAAGCGGGTACGTTTTCCAGAATTTGCTGCTGTCCATTCGGAAGTACGATCGCCCGCAGCATATCGTGACGCTGTACAACTCGCTGCCACGCGAGGCTAAACCGCTCTAAATCTAACGAGTCGCTTTCAATTTCTACATAGCCGTGAATGGCCACATTGCCCATTTCAAAGAAGCTATTTCTCCCGATCCAGTAAGCCTGCTGCATTTCATTGAGCGGAAATGGTTTGTAGCGATTTTGAGGATCGGGGGCGATTGTCGGCAGTAATTTAATAGGTTGTCGATCTGGCTCGCTTTTAGTTTCCGCGATCGTCGCTGCTAGACTAGCGACTGTGGGGGATTGAAACAAGCAGCGCAACGATAGCTCGACTTGAAAGCGATCGCGCACCTTGGCAATCAGTTGAGTTGCCAGCAAAGAGTGACCTCCCAACTCAAAGAAATTGTCATTAATTCCCACCTGTTTTAAACCCAGAACCTCAGCCCAAATCTCCGCTAATACTTGTTCTTCTAAAGTCTCAGGAGCGATAAAATCTGCATCTAAACTGTTGGTTTCCGGTGCGGGAAAAGCTTTGAAATCTACCTTGCCGTTTGGCGTTAATGGCATGGCTTCTAAAAACACAAAACTGGCAGGAACCATATAATCTGGCAGTTGTTCCCGGAGAAAAGAGCGCAGATTTTTAATCAGTGCGGAGTTGCCAATGCTGAGTGCTGAGTTTAAAACGAGGTAAGCAACTAAACGCTTTCCGCCTGAATCTTCGTCACGTGCGAGAATGACTGCTTCTTGCACGTCTGGATGTTGGCTGAGTGTGGATTCGATTTCTCCTAACTCTATGCGGAAACCGCGAATTTTTACTTGGCGATCTGTGCGATCGAGAAATTCTAAATTGCCGTCGGGGAGATAGCGGACTAAATCGCCTGTTTTGTAAAGGCGAACGCCTTGTTTGCTGCTAAAAGGATCGGGAATAAATTTTTCTCGATTCAACTCTGAACGGTTGAGATAGCCTCTGGAAACGCCCGCACCTCCGATATATAGTTCGCCGGGGACTGCGATCGGAACTGGTTGCAAGTTAGCATCGAGTACATAGGTGCGGGCATTTGGAATTGGGCGTCCGATCGGCAAGGTTTTTGGGGAGTTTTTAACCGCAGAGGGCGCAGAGGGCGCAGAGGGGAGAGAACAAGAGGAGGAAAAGTCGCACCAAGTGGCGACAATTGTTGTTTCTGTGGGGCCGTAAGTATTGACAAGTCGTACTTTTTCTGAAACGCACTTTTGCCACTGATTCAGCGACGCCGAAAGCGCTGCTTCTCCGCCAATGATTGTCAAGCGCACTGATGGGGGAAATTCTGCTTTTTCGGTGCTGAGTCTGGCGGTTAATTCGCGCCAGTAAGCGGTTGGTAAATCTAAGACGGTGATTTGCCATTCCCGGCATTTTTTCAGGAAGGAAGAAATGCTGTCTAACATGGAATTTCCGCGCAGTACCAATGTTGCGCCTCGCGTTAAACAGGGATAGATTTCTTCGGCGCTGGCGTCGAAGCTGAGGGAAGCGAATTGGAGAATGCGATCGCCTGGTTCGATGCCATATTCGACACTTGCAGCTTGGGTATAATTCGCCAAAGATTGATGCTGCACCATCACTCCTTTTGGCTTGCCGGTAGACCCGGATGTATATATGATATAAGCTAGGTTTTCTGGCAAAACGGCGCTTTCAGGATTTGACTTGTTTTGTTGAGCGATCGTCTGCCATTCTGCATCCAAGCAAATCACAGAGATATTATTTTGGGCTGGCGTTTCTGCTTTTAATTCTGCTTGTGTTAGCAGTACCTGAACGCCAGCGTCTTCTAACATGAAAATAAGGCGTTCTTTAGCATAGATGGGATCGAGGGGCAAATAAGCGCCGCCTGCTTTTAATACGCCTAAAATCCCGACGATCGCATCGAGCGATCGCTCCATATAAACGCCGACTATCCCATCTGGTTTTACGCCGAAAGAGTGCAAATAATGGGCAAGTTGATTCGCGCGAATATTTAATTCTTGGTAAGTCAAACTTTGGCATTCAAATTGCACCGCAACCGCATCAGGTGTTTTCGCAGCCTGCGCTTCAAACAAACGGTGAACGCACTCATTTTGGGAGTAATTTATCCCAGTGTTATTCCACTCAAATAGAAGTTGCTGGCGTTCTGTTTCTGCAAGCAGGGGCAAATCTGATAGACGCGCGGAGGGATTCGCCACGATGCCTTCTAATAAGTTCTGAAAGTGTCCTGCCATTCGCGCAATTGTAGCCGATTCAAATAAGTCTAAGCTGTATTCAAACCAGCCTCTAATATCCGTTGCTGTGGCTTCTAATTCCAAGGTTAAATCGAAATTGGCTGTGCCGCTGTGAATCTGTTGGCAGTTCAGGCTTAAATCCGGCAATTCTAAGGCGAATTCCGAGGCATTTTGAAAGGCAAACATCACCTGAAATAACGGCGAGTGACTTAAATCTCGATTCGGCTGCAATTCTTCTACCAACTTCTCAAACGGTACATCTTGATGCGCGTAAGCGCCTAATGCAACCTCTCGCACTCGACTCAGCAACTCTCGAAAAGTGGGATTTCCATTTAAGTCAGATCGCAGGACTAAAGTATTGACAAAAAATCCAATTAATGATTCGGTTTCGCTGCTGTTGCGGCTGGCAATTGGTGAACCGACGAGGATATCTTCTTGGCCCGTGTAGCGGTAAAGCAGTGTTTTGAATGCCGCCAGCAATGTCATAAAGAAAGTAGTTTTTTCGCGGCGACTCAATTGCCTAATTGCCTCGGTTAAGTGCTCTGGCAATTCAAATAATTGCCGACCTCCCTTGTAACTTTGAACAGCGGGACGAGAAAAGTCTGTTGGTAAATTTAGCACCGCTGCGCTGCCACTTAACTGCTGCTTCCAGTAAGTAAGTTGAGTTTCTAATATTTCTCCCTGCATTTGTTGGCGCTGCCAAGTTGCAAAGTCTGCATACTGAATTGGCAGAGGTGGAATATCGGCTAAACTCTTATTAGTAAATTCTTCATAAAATGCCGCTAATTCCCGTAAAAATACGCCCAAAGACCATCCATCAAAAATGATATGGTGGGCAGATAAAAGCAGGGTATGTTCTGTTTCAGATAAACGTAGAAGTTTGGCACGGATCAGATTAGTTTGAGTTAAATTAAAGGGCAATTGTGCTTCTTCCGCCGACATTTTTTGCGCTTTTTTCTCGCGTTCCGCAGGGGAGCAATGGCTCAAATCTATCAGCGGTAATGGGAAACTTTTCGCATCAAAAATAACTTGTATCTGTTCTTTTTCAACACCAGCAAACGCAGTTCTTAAAATCTCGTGTCGCTCGATAATTTTCTCAATACTTTTCCTAAGTGCTTCTGCATTAAGTTGCCCTGTGATCTGAACTGCACCGCAGAGGTTATAAAACGGGTTTCCGGGTTCCAATTGGTCGAAGAACCACAAGCGCTCTTGGGCAAAAGACAGGGGAATATTTTGTAGGCGAGAAACTGGCCTTGGGACGACTGCTTTGGTATTTCCTGTCAGTTGCTCTAGAATTTGCACTGCTAGTCGAGCAATGCTCCTATCTTCAAACAAATCGGCAACCGATACAGTAACGCCAAAGTCGCTCTCTATCTGATTTTTTAACTCAAAAATTCTTAAAGAATCTAGTCCAAAGCTACTGAGTGGGCGATCGATTTCAGTCGGCTTTAGCCGACTTTGGCTATTAGCCGGGGAATGAATTCCCCGGCGGTTTACCTGCTGCCAAAGGTAAGCCTCAAGCAGCGGCTGCCGTTCTTCTAACTCGGCTGTCAGCAGAATTTCTCGCGTTAGTTGATTGTCGATTTCTACCGAATCAGCTAGCTCTAAAATGCTACTGGCAACAACTTCCAAATTGTCAGCTAGAAAGTCAGCATAGGCGGCGCGACGTTGAATTTTACCGCTGGTCGTTTTCGGAATGCTTCCGGGCTTAATCAGCACTACTCCATAAACTTGCACTTCATATTCTTGAGCAATGCGTTCGCGGATGGCGCTGATAATTTCCTCGGCATTATCCGGCGCTTTGCGAGATTGTAATTCTGGCACGATAACGAGCTGTTCTTCGCCTGCGACTTCCACCGAGAATGCCGCGATCGCCCCCGGCCGCAAACTGGGATGGCTGCGTTCTGCTGTTCTTTCTATATCTTGGGGGTAAAGATTGCGACCTCGGATGATAATTAAATCTTTGAGTCGCCCTGTAATAAACAGTTCTCGATCGCGTAAAAAGCCTAAATCTCCTGTTCGCAAAAATGGCCCTTCGCTGGTATCTGAAAGATATGCTTGAAAGGTTTTTTCTGTCTCTTCTGGGCGATTCCAATAGCCTCGCGCCACTGTTTCGCCAGCTACCCAAATTTCTCCGACTTGTTGCGGCTGACATTGTGTCAGAGTTTCGGGATTGACGATCGCAACTTTAGTGCCAAATTCAGGGAAACCGCAGCCGACTAAAGTTCTCGCGCCCCCCTCGCCTTCGACAACTTCTACAATGTGATTATTTTCCAGCGCCCCAGCGTCAACAGGTAAGAAAGTCGGTGTTGTCCCGCTGCGAACCGTGGCAATTTTTAGCGTAGTTTCTGCCATTCCGTAAGCAGGACAAAAGGCATCGGCCTGAAAACCGCAGGGCTCAAAAGCTTTGGTAAATCGCTCTAGGGTTTCTTTGTGGATGGGTTCTGCACCGTTATAGGCCACGCGCCAACTACTCAAGTCGAGCATTTTTTGCCCATCGCCCAAGATTTCGCGCTGCATAATAGCGGGATGATTTTGATTGTTTTGTGGGATGGGCGTCCCGCCCGTCCGGTGTATTTTCACAGCAGGCCCGACGCCTACCCCACAATAATCATCCTCAAATTGTGCTAGCAACATTTTGCTGATTTTGCTAGCACACAAGTCGTAAGCAAAATTTGGCCCGCCGCTGTGGGTAGCTTTGTAGCGCGAAATCGCTTCCAACCAGCACATCGGGTTCTGAATAAACGCCGCTGGCGGCATGAAGTAAGAGGGAATTCCCAGATACAAAGGTTTGAGCAATCCGTCAATTAACCCCATGTCGTGAAAGGGGGGAAGCCACGTTACGGCAACGCTTTCGGCATCGTGATCGAAGCCTCGGTGAATGTATTCGATGTTGTACAAAACGTTGGCGTGGCTCACCATTACGCCTTTGGGGGTGGAGGTTGAGCCGGAAGTGTACTGAAGATAAGCTACTTCGTCGGGATGGATGGGTGGCTGCTTCCACTTTTCGCCGTCATCCGAAAGCGCCTCTGCACTCAGCCAGCGCAGCCCTTTGAGTTCCGGCGCTTGTTCGCATAGCTGTTCTAAATTTTCCAGGTGTCGCGCGGGTGCGATCGCAACTGTTGCTCCTGCATCTAGGGCGATCGCACTAATTTTCGCTAAATTCCGTTTCAGCTTCGGTGGATAGAGGGGAACGGCGATAACTTTGGCGTACAAGCATCCAAAAAAGGCGGCGAGATAGTCCAATCCTGGCGGGAAAAGCAGTAAGGCTCGTTCGCCAGTGACTCCCAATGTCTGAAGTCGCGCGGCGTGCGATCGGGCGATCGCGTCTAACTCTCGATAAGTCAAACTCGCGGTTTCAGTTTTTCCGTCTAACAGAAATGTATATTTCTGCTCTGGTTGGTGTAGTGCTCTGTTTTGTAGGAGTTCTACTAAATTCGTACAACTTTCGGTGAGTTGGTTTCCCTCAATTCTTGCGTCACTCATCGATTCTTTTTACCTAATAAATCTTGTTTGCAGTACGCCAACCAGTTCCGCCAAATTCTTTCCACATAGACTTTCTGTGAACAGTTGTCGGGCGTTACGAGTCTCTCATCAGCGCGTTTGAGTCTTCAATCCGTGTATTAGCGCTTCTTTTCACGTTTTGTTGTCGATCGGGCTGTTCGGCAATGGCTCCGGGGCGATTTGGGTCCGAGCCAGCTTCGATATCAGCTTCAGGGGCTTTACGGCTATCGACTTTAAGCATAGTAGGCTAGATGATATTTATTGTCAAGAGTAGTTGAAAAACTTTATTGACTCCTATCCTTCCCTATATGACAATATTTTCTAACTCTTGCCATAGCATTTTAGGCGATCGTTTGTCTAGCCCTGACAAACAACCATAATAGGCAAGTGGCGTGTAACTCGACAGAGGGGTGAGACCCCCTATCTTAAACTGCAATAAATTTTCATTAGTTAACTCTTGACAGATGCAAGTGCTCTGTTATCTAATTAAGGCACTTTCTCATTAAGCACCCAGTGGCTACTTCCTTTAACCGAGGAAGGTGCCAACCGTGGGCGATCGTCCAGAGCGCCACCGGACTGAGGCTTTCGCCCTCACGCGCCTGCTGTGTTCCCAGACAAAGGCTGCTAGCGACGGGAGAATCGGATCGAACTGCGCCCGACAACTAGGTCGTATCTTCCGCAGGTCAGTTTTAGGAGCCAGAGAAGAGCAGCAACGCTCTCACTCACACATTTTGTTGTGCAAGCAACGCAAACCACATATCCGAAGTTCCATTAATTGTTGATTAAATAGTAATGAAGAGATCGCAGAAATTATTAAATAGCCTTGGGCTGGCAGGAGTCGTGTCGGCGTTAGTCGCTCAGTCGGCGTGCGCTTCCAACATCGCGCAGGTGACGGGCGTTCGCCTCAAGCCCACGTCAGAAGGCATTGAAATCATCCTAGATACTGAAGATGGAAGACCCCTGCAAGTCTTCAGCGCCAGCTTTGGCGAAACTTTACAAGCTGATGTCATCACCGCTCAACTGCGACTACCGGGGGGAAATGAGTTTCGTCAAGACAAGCCTGCAGCCGGAATTGCTTCTGTCACCGTTACTCCTTTAGATAACAACAGCATCCGAATCAAAGTCGTTGGCGAGAGGGGTCAACCAGTGGCACGGGTGATTCCTAATGCTGCGGGTCTGATTCTCAGCTTAAAACCCACCTCGGAGATGACGGCTCGCCCGGGGGCACCTGCTCCTACAACACAGCGGCCGGGGGCACCTGCAGCACCCTTCCCACAGACAGGGCAGCCGGTAGAGATACCTGCAGAACCTTTACCGCCGACAGCGCAGCCACCTGGAACACCCGGAGAACCCTTGCCACCTACAGCGCAGCCACCTGGGACACCCGGATCACCCTTGCCGCCGACAGCGCAGCCACCTGGAACACCCGGAGAACCCTTGCCGCCTACAGCGCAGCCACCTGGGACACCACCGGCGGGGAGAGACCCGATTGAAATCGTCGTCACTGCAACACGAACTGCCGAAAGAGTGACCAACGTGCCACGCTCTATAACGGTGGTAGACTCCGAAGAACTTCAGCAGCAGGTAGGGCAATCGAGAAATATCGGGGAAGCTCTGGCAAATCAGGTTCCCGGTTTCGCGCCTCCGACTCAACTTACTACAACTTATGGACAAACTTTGCGGGGTAGGGATGTTTCCGTTCTGATTGACGGCGTGCCACAAACGACCAATCTTCAATCGTTTGGCAGAGAATTTAGAAACATCGATCCCAGCGCGATCGAACGCATTGAAGTAGTGCGGGGGTCTACAGCAATCTACGGCGCTCAGGCTACAGGTGGCGTGGTTAATATTATTACTCGTCGGCCAACTGAGGAAAGGCTAAGTGCTGTTACTGAAGTGGGCGTCAGTAGCGGTTTAACAAACACGGATGATGCTCTAAGCTTTAACGCTCAGCAGACGGTTTCTGGCCGAAGTGGCAATGTCGATCTGACGGGCACTGTCTCGCTCTCTAGAAGTGGAGCTTTTTACGATGCCAAAGGCTCGCGCATTCCCTATTTTGAACTCGGCGGAGATAGCAGCACCCTCTTCAACGTGATGGGCAAAGTCGGGGTAGATTTGGACACCAACCAGCGGCTGCAACTAACTGTCAATCACTATCGGGAAACTCAAGATCCCAATGTGATTCCAGACTTTAGTGTTGACGACCAGGAAGGACGGCAAAAAGCCCGCGCCATCCGAACCGGAGATTTGGATATTGACGGGGAAACACCGGGAAATAGAAGTACACAGCTCAACCTCAGTTACACCAACCAAAACCTTTTTGGCAGCAGCCTTCAAAGTCAAATTTACTATCGAACGAATTCCAATGTAAGTGTTCCCTCTGATTTTCGCACGTCCGATTTCTTTGGCCCGTTTGTCGGCGTTGCTCGTTCGCGAGCCGAGAACGAACAAATAGGAGGAAGGCTTGCGGTCACCACTCCTTTATCCAGTGCCGAAAATCTTCGATTAACTTGGGGTTCAGACTATGTTACTGAAGATAGCAAACAGCGTTTCGACCTGTACGACCCAGAGAGAGTTGACGCAAGTGGTGGCAGGGTTTACCGGAAAATTTCCGAGCGTCCTTTCGTCCCTCCTTACACTTACAACAGCCTTGGCTTTTTCGGTCAATTGGAATGGAATATTGACGATATCGTGATTCTAAGTGGGGGGATACGTCACGAACGCGTCGGGTTAAACGTCAATGATTATACCACTTTTAACGATCGCCAGATCGAAGGAGGCGATCGCAAATTTAACGCCACCCTATTTAATACAGGGGCTGTCTATAAAATTAATGACACCTTCAACGTATTTGGCAACTTTTCTCAAGGTTTCTCAGTTCCAGATTTTGGCCGCATTCTCCGCCAACCCCCCGACGATTTTGTGGGAATTGAATCCTCGTTAGAAGTAACTCAACCGCAAAAAGTCAACAGCTACGAAATTGGCATTCGAGGAGGGTGGCGATCCGTGCAAATGTCGCTTGCCGCTTTTTACAATACCTCCGATCTAGGCATCAGTTTTCAACCAGTTGGCAACACAGGTCGCCTGGAACTAATCCGCGCCCCAGAACGCATTTACGGCTTAGAAGGGACTGTGGATTGGCAACCTGCACGAGCATGGTCGATCGGCGGGACTGCTACCTATCTTCATGGCGAATATGAGGAGGACAACCGTTACATCGCCCTCGATAGCAGCAGAATTCCACCCCTCAAGCTAACAGCTTATGTTCAAAACGAAACTTTGCCGGGATGGAACAATCGGTTACAGTTATTATATTCTGGAAATCGCGATCAAGCCTTCAAAGACGGCTCGGATGGCGGCCCGATTAGCAGCTATCTCACACTGGATTACGTCAGCGCGGTTAAAATTGGATCGGGGCTGCTACAAGTCAAAGTCGAGAATTTATTGAATAATCAATATTTTCCCGTGATCTCCCAATACTTAGCTGGATTTGGATCGGACAGCGCTAATTATGCAGGCAGAGGTTTGACTCTCAGTGTTAATTACCGCCTTAACTGGTAATTACAGCAGATTGCAGGTTTATGAAGTAGATTCAATATCCCCCGTAGGGACACTCCAAGAACCCATTGGTGTCAATTTAAGCTGTTAGTCTGCCAGTCCTCGCGGCCACCCGCTAGTCCGCCAGTCCGCCAGGGGTTGAAACCCCTGTCTAATAGCTAAAGTCCTCTCAAGAGGACTAATGAGTTAAAAAGTATTTTTCTCAGTCCTCATAGCGAGGACTTTAGCTTTGAGACAGGGAATGAATTCCCTGTCGGACTATCAGTTTTACCTTAATGAGAACAGTTAACGGCTTTGAGAAAAATTTCGAGATGAAGTTCCGCAAACTCGCATTCAAACTGCACTTGTATTTGGGGTTGGTGGTAGGAATATTTCTAGCAGTAATTGCTTTAACGGGCAGCTTGCTGGTTTTCGGGCCTGAAATCGAGCGGTTCTTCAATCCCCAACTCCTGCAAGTAATTCCTCAAGCCGAACGAATACCGCTGGAAAATGTCCTGCATATTGTCGAAAAAGCTTATCCGCAAAATCAAGCTCTTAGTATCTTGCTGCCGCGATCAGCCAAGGAAGTTTGCCAAGTTTCGATGCTGTCAAAGAGTGAGGAAGTAGTTAGCGTTTATGTCAATCCTTACAGTGGAGAAATTAAGGGTGCGCGCCTTGGGAAAGAAACTTTTACAGGTTTGGTTTTTACGTTACACGCAGAATTAGCGGGAGGAGAATTCGGTCATCTTGTTGTAGGTATTTGCGGTATAGTAATGCTAGGACTAACTTTTAGTGGCTTGGTATTGTGGACTGGTTGGCGCAATTTGGCTCGCGGATTTTCAATTAATTGGAAAGCTCACTGGCAGCGGACTGTATTTGATTTACATAACGTTTCGGGCATTGTATCGGTCGCTTTTCTCATACTCATCTCCGCTACAGGGACAGCGATAATTTTTTACGCGCCGGTTGAATCGACTCTGTATTGGCTAACGAATGAAAAGCCACAGCCAGCATTGACTTCTCATCCCCACTCTAGCAGTTCGAGGCAAAACCTTGACGAAATATTACACCAAGTTAATACCGTTTGGCCGGAAGCTAAAACTACTTTTATTTCTCTGCCTTTGAAGCCTGAAGCAACTTTTAAAGTACGGAAAAAATTTCCCAATGATCCGCACCCAAACGGGATTAGCACCATTTATCTCGACCAATACAGTGGCGAAATATTACAGGCTGATAGTGTAAATTCAGCTTCTGTAGCAAATCGAATTCTCAACTCGCTTTATCCGCTACATATTGGCAGCTATGGCGGAATTTACTTGCGACTTGTACACACGATCGCAGGATTAGCAGCGATCGTACTGTTTGTTACGGGCGTACTGATGTGGCGACAGCGGCATTTGGTGAAATTTTACCGCAAGGAGGCGAGACAGCAATATGAAGAATTATCTCCCCTTAGCCAGCAATGGCCTTGGTTTTAATGAGAGCAATGTGTGGTTTTATGCGGGTGTCAATCGATTTTCGATTTTCGATTTTAGATTGAAGCATTGACTTGCGCGAGATAAATACGTTCGGCAAGTTTCTCGGATACAGGTTTTTTATTTCTGGGTCCTGAGTCTGCGAAGGAATGAATCCGGAGGCTTGTATCCTGGATGCTTTCGGTCATTCTCCTGCCTAAAAACCCCGATTCTCTCAATTTTAAATCCTATCAATCGCTTCTTTAATGCAAAAATTTATTCAACTCTGGCTCGGACAAACTGCTTCGATGATTGGCAGCGCTATGTCCGCGTTTGCGCTGACTATTTGGATTTGGGACTCTACCAGTCAAGCGACAGCTTTGGCTTTGTTGATGTTTTTTACTCAATTGCCGCGCATCTTGCTCGCTCCGGTTGCTGGCATTCTCGTCGATCGCTGGAATCGAAAATTTTTGATGGGGATAGGTGATGCGGTTTCAGCTCTGTTAACGCTCACTATCCTATTACTTTATATCAGCCAAAACCTGCAAATATGGCATATATATGTAGCGGCTGCGATTAACGGAATTTTTGACCAAATTCAGCAGTTAGCTTACTCAGCAGCGATCGCCACAATGATGCCAGAAAAGCATTACAGCCGCGCTAGCAGTTTAAGTTTTTTGGCAAATTACGGCGCGAGTATTATTGCTCCGACACTGGCGGGGATTCTCTATTCTGCGATCGGGCCCGGCGGGATTTTTACGATCGACCTGGCAACTTTTACAATCGCGATCGCCACCCTAGTATCTGTCAAAATACCACAGCCCGCGATCGCTTCCAATCCCCAAGCGACTCGCTTTCACCTATGGCAAGAACTCAGCTTCGGATTCCGCTACATCGTCGATCGTCCCAGCCTGCTTGCCTTGCTGGTGTCCGTGTCGCTATTCTGGTTCGCTCACGACATCGGCGCGGCCCTCTACTCACCGATGATTCTGGCACGCACCGACAACAATGCCAGAATCCTCGGTACTATCCTTTCAGCCGCCGGCGCCGGCGGCGTTTTAGGAGCATCGATCGTCAGTATATGGGGCGGCCCCAAACGCCGAATCCGGGGCTTTCTGCTCGGCATGGCAGGCGCGGGCTTGAGTAAAATAGTCTTTGCTTTCGGCCAGGCCCTTTCTATCTGGATTCCCGCTCAATTTTGTTCGTCTTTCAATTTCCCCATCCTCGGCAGTTCCAACGAGGCGATTTGGTTGGCGAAAGTCGCACCAGAAGTACAGGGGCGCGTTTTTGCTACCAGAGCAGTTATCGTGCAATTGGCGTCTGCGATCGGTTTATTGATCGCAGGGCCACTTGCCGATCGCGTCTTTGAACCCGCCATGCAACCGTCCGGTTTTTTAGCAGCTATTTTTGGCCCAATTCTGGGGACAGGTGCGGGTGCTGGCATGGCTTTGTTATACGCTATCTCCTCGCTGGGCTTATTGCTTGTTGCCGTCGGTGGGTATGCTTGCCGGCTGTTGCGCGATGGATAATATCGTTTCCGGTGTGCGATTCGTTTAGCCTAAATGGATAGGTTCTCCTATCCAGGGACGGTTAGCCTGACTCCGCTGCGAGTTAGTGA
>NZ_JAUBVD010000106.1:0-10659 GCF_036705675.1 Microcoleus sp. AT8-A3 | reverse complement strand
AGCAGCCAGTTAGTCACAGGATTGGGAGGAAGTGACCCCGACGGGTCGATCGCCTCTTACACCATCAACAGCCTGCCTCCTGCAGACCAAGCAGTCCTGTTTTTAGGAGATCCAGCCAACGGTGGCGTACCAGTGACACCCGGTCAAGTCCTGACTCCAGCACAGTTACAGCAACTATTTTTCTCCACAACAGGCAACTTTACAGGAGCAAATTTCACCTACAGCGCCACAGACAACAGGGGCGCCACCAGTCCCGCTGTCGCTACTGTCGCGGCTATCTTGCGGCCGGATGGGCAAACTCCCACACCGACTCCAACTCCAACTAACAACCAACCGCCCTTAGCCAACAATGCCAACTCCCGCCTCGCGCCCAACAGCAGCCAGTTAGTCACAGGATTGGGAGGAAGTGACCCCGACGGGTCGATCGTCTCTTACACCATCAACAGCCTGCCCTCACCAGACCAAGCAGTCCTGTTTTTAGGAGATCCCGCCAACGGTGGCGTACCCGTCACACCCGGCCAAGTCCTGACGCCAGCACAGTTGCAGCAACTATTTTTCCAAGCTACTGGCAACTTTACAGGAGCAAATTTCACCTACAGCGCCACAGACAACAGCGGCGCCACCAGTCCCGCTACCGCTACTGTCGCGGCCATACTTCCAACTGACAACCAACCGCCCTTAGCCAACAATGCCAACTCCCGCCTCGCGCCCAACAGCAGCCAGTTAGTCACAGGATTGGGAGGAAGTGACCCCGACGGGTCGATCGTCTCTTACACCATCAACAGCCTGCCCTCACCAGACCAAGCAGTCCTGTTTTTAGGAGATCCAGCCAACGGGGGCGTACCAGTCACACCCGGTCAAGTCCTGACTCCAGCACAGTTACAGCAACTATTTTTCTCCACAACAGGCAACTTTACAGGAGCAAATTTCACCTACAGCGCCACAGACAACAGGGGCGCCACCAGTCCCGCTGTCGCTACGGTGGCGGCTATCTTGCGGCCGGTTTCCCCAAATCCCACACCGACTCCAACTCCAACAAATCCCACACCGACTCCAACTCCAACTGACAACCAACCGCCATTGGCCAACAATACCAACTCCCGCCTTGGGCCCAACAGCAGCAGGTTAGTCACAGGATTGGGAGGAAGTGACCCCGACGGGTCGATCGTCTCTTACACCATCAACAGCCTGCCCCCAGCAGACCAAGCCGTCCTGTTTTTAGGAGATCCAGCCAACGGTGGCGTACCAGTGACACCCGGCCAAGTCCTGACTCCTCAACAGTTGCAGCAATTATTTTTCTTCACAACGGGCAACTTTACAGGAACCAATTTCACCTACAGCGCCACAGACAACAGGGGTGCTATCAGTCCCCCTGCTACGGCTACTGTGGATGGACTGATAGTGCCAACTCCCACAACTCCCACAACTCCAACTCCAACTGACAACCAACCGCCAGTTGCCAACAATGCCAACTCCCGCCTCGGCCCCAACAGCAGCCAGTTAGTCACAGGATTGGGAGGAAGTGACCCCGACGGGTCGATCGTCTCTTACACCATCAACAGCCTGCCCTCACCAGACCAAGCAGTCCTGTTTTTAGGAGATCCAGCCAACGGGGGTGTACCCGTCACACTAGGTCAAGTCCTGACGCCAGAACAGTTACAGCAACTATTTTTGCAAGCCACAGGCAACTTTACAGGAGCCACTTTCACCTATAGCGCCACAGACAACAGCGGCGCATCCAGTCCCGCTGTCGCTACTGTCGCGGCCATACTTCCAACTGACAACCAACCGCCCTTAGCCAACAATGCCAACTCCCGCCTCGCGCCCAACAGCAGCCAGTTAGTCACAGGATTGGGAGGAAGTGACCCCGACGGGTCGATCGTCTCTTACACCATCAACAGCCTGCCCTCACCAGACCAAGCAGTCCTGTTTTTAGGAGATCCAGCCAACGGGGGTGTACCCGTCACACTAGGTCAAGTCCTGACGCCAGAACAGTTACAGCAACTATTTTTGCAAGCCACAGGCAACTTTACAGGAGCCACTTTCACCTATAGCGCCACAGACAACAGCGGTGCCATCAGTCCCGCTCCCGCTACTTTTGTCGCTATCTTGGGGGCGGATGGGCCCACTCCCACACCAACGCCCCCCACGCCGATCGTCTCAAATCCGATCGGGGAAACAGATACCGACTGTTTGTGTCAGCCCATTATTGAAAAACCGGGAATTAACTTTGCGCCCCCGCCGCCACCACCTGCAGTTGGATTTGTCCGGCCTATTTCACAATTTTCCGAGGGACAAACCACCAAAGGAACCGACGGCGATGACTTGATCGTAGACACCAAAGGCAACCAAAAAATTGTCGGTTTTGAAGGTAATGACCTGCTTTTAAGTGAAGACGGCGCGGACGAAATTTACGGCAACGAAGGCAATGACACGATTTTTGGGGGCATTGACACCGATATTGTTTACGGAGACGAGGGCAACGATATCGTATTTGCAGGCAAACAGAACGACTGGATTGCCGGCGACTTAGGCTCGGACACTCTGTTTGGAGATCGAGGTGCCGATACGATTCTCGGAGACACCGGGGAGAACAACTCCCAGAGTCCTGACGATGCTCGCGATTTGATCTTCGGAGGCGAGGGTGCAGACCTCATTAACGGCAACGAGGGCGACGATACCATCCATACCGGCAAAGGTGACGATATTGCCCTTGGAGGTAAAGAAAATGACCTGATTTGGGGCGAACTCGGCTCCGATACGTTGTTTGGTGGCATCGGCTCCGACAGCTTGTTTGGGGGAATCCGCGACCAAAGGGCCAGCGACTCCCAGGGACGCGACTTGCTTTACGGAGGCTTCGGTGACGACTTCCTCCACGGCCAACAAGACGACGATACCCTGGTTGCAGGCAAAGATAACGATCGCGCTTACGGAGGTAAAGGCAATGACCTGATCTACGGTCAATTAGGCTCCGATACTCTCTACGGTGGCGAAGGAGCCGATACTTTGCTCGGTGACAGTGGCAGTTCCCAGTCCATCGGGGATATCGGGGAACAAGACTTGCTCTTTGGTGGCAGTGGCAATGACATCATCGGCGGCGGCCATGGTAATGATACGGTGCAAGCAGGTAAAGGCAATGATTGTGTTTGGGGTGGCAAAGATCATGACCTGATTTGGGGCGAACTTGGCTCTGATACGCTGGTTGGCGACAGTGGCGACGACACCATGTACGGTGGTGCTCGAAGTCGAGCTCAAGATGCTGGCGGCCAAGACTTGCTCTTTGGTGGCCTCGGTGCTGATGTGCTGTTCGGCGATGAGGGTGACGATACCATCAGTGGCGGTGAAGACAACGATTTGATTTACGGCGGTAAAGCTAACGACCTCATACACGGAGATCAAGGTGACGACTCGATTTACGGCGGTGACGGCAGCGATGAACTCTGCGGTGGCGAGGGCAACGATACTATCTATGGCGATCGTGCTGATAACCGGGGTGTCTCGGTGCGGGCAAACGGCCAGCAAGACTGCGTCAACGGCGGTGACGGCGATGACTTGCTCTACGGTAATGAAGGCCAAGATACTATCAACGGAGATGCTGGCAGCGATACTCTGATTGGTGGTAAAGATAACGACATTCTCAATGGGGGATCTGGAGATGACTGGCTGTTTGGCGACTTGGGCGAGGATACTTTAATTGGAGGTATGGGGAGCGATCGATATGTGTTGAGTGCTGATGGCGGCATTGATACTGTGATTAACTTCGAGGTAGGCGTCGATAAGTTGGTTTTGACCGACGGCCTGAGTTTCCAGCAGTTGCAATTTAGCGCCACTCCGAACGGTACGTTGCTGCTAGTAGCAGGAACCGATCGGGTTCTAGCAAATCTGGTTGGGGTTAACGGGGCGATCGGCTCCTCGGATTTCCTACCAAATCTCTCTGAGCTCTAGAATTGGCGGCGAAAGTCTCCTGTTCTGGCGAACAAAACGCCACAGCAGATTAGAACTTCTGTGGCGTTCCTCACAATACTCAATCCGGGTTAGAAACTTTGTAGCGATCGGCCCTTGACATCGCTCTTACAGTTGCCTTTTGTCCCTCTCTAAAATGCTAAAAAATAAGGGTGTATTCCAGCCGGATTTGGTATAAGATCAAATCTGTTAGCCTTGAAATTATTCATAAATCTCTTATTATCCGCGTGAATCAGCATCAATCCATTGTCATCTGCGGTTAATAAATTTTCTTTTTAAAACCGCCGATGTGGGCAGATAAACACAGATTAACGCAGATTAATTAGAGCAATTTCTGTTGCAGCGTCCGTGATTTTTGACTTGTTTTTACGCGCGACGAGGCGACGGGAGTTGATATAACTTTGTATGGAGTTTTTCAGGTGTTCCTAGGTACACAAGGGTTGGTAACAAATACTGTTTACTAGCAACTAATTTTATTGTGTTTTGTGATCGGGCTTAAGAGTCAACTAAAATTCATCAATAATTCCCCATTCCCATTCCATTGATTCACAATAGAAGGAAAGAAGAGCTATTTTTTCCTTTTTCTTGGCGAAGCCCCAATTCCCCATAATCAATTCAAATACTTAGCTTAGGATAGCGGAATCTGCTTGCGTAAAAACAGGCGGCGCGGCTGGCCCAACAGCCAACCAGTCCAATTCCAATCCACCTGTTGCAAGCGATAGCCGGCCTGATAGTATAACTGTCGCGCCGCGTGATTATTTTCCAGAACGTGGAGGTAAATCTCAGAAAATCCCCATTCTTTGGCTGTCTCCTCGCAGTTGCTGAGCAATTGTTGAGCAACTCCCTGCCGCCGGTACTCCGGGTGAACGGCTAAATTCGACAAATAAGGATAGTCAGAACTAGGGATTTGCCAAGGGAAGCGAGAACGCAGAGCCATTTCTACTGTTCCTGTTATGCGCTGATCTCGGTGCGCCCTATAATTCTGCGTTCCCTCCTCGCGCGAGACTAGCTCAGCAACCAGACAAATGTAATGTTCTGCTTTAGAACGCAGTCGATTTTTTAAATCTTCGTAAATGCCCAAACGCAACACTGGATACACCCATTCTACAAACCCCTCGCGGGAGTGAAAGCTCATGGCTAAAATATCCGCTAGCTGCGTTAAGTCGTTGGGCGCAGCGACTCGGATCGAAAAACCAGAAAGTCCGGGAGTTTGTTGTTGGTGAGATGGTGAGGAAAAAAATGAAGGATTCACAATGCCAGGCCACTATATTAATTTTTTTTACGCGGGTTTCTAAGCTACCCTCTTAGAAAATTCACTGATGTTATACTGCTCTTATAACGTAACTTATAGGCATAGTTTATTTGCCAGATTAAATTACATTTTTTGGCGATGGACTTTAAGTAGCATTTGAGGTAAATGGAAAATTTTTAGCATTTAATACTCTAGTTATGAAAAAATAAAACTCATCCCCTAATAGTAGATTTGTGGATCAGCTATTTTGCCTTTAAATTGAAGCTCGATCCCTGGCTTTCTGCCGGCATCACAAGAGTTTAAGTAAACGGTAGCTTACAAATTAAATGCGCGACAGCTTAGCGGGCAAGGTATTAAAAACAATCACAAAGGTTTTAACGTCAGGTTCCCGAAATCCTACCGCTCTCTGCTTATTGAAATACCCGATCGAATATAATTTATCCGTCAAGCGGTAGTTGAAAAACTCAACGACTGACCATACTAACACTGGGATCGCTGGCGCGTCGGATGTTCCCCGCCGCCCCCCGGCCTGGCACCCCAGCTTTCAGCAGTTCTGGGCTATCCATCGCCCGTCCCCAATCGAACCGGCCTTACCTGTTGAGCTACTTGGTACTTTTCCAACGTCCAATTTAAATTTGGATGCCTGGAAACAGTCTGCAGGGGTTTTCCCCGTCGGTTCGATACTCTGCTGCGCGCGAGACCTTCAAAACCTCGATCGAGCTGATTGACCCTGCCCAAAAACAGATACAAGCCACCGACACTCGTCGTGGAGAGATCAAAATTTTAGACCCTAGTTCAAGCTCCCCGATTCATCTGTGGAGTAAATCTAAAATCTAAAATCTAAAATCTAAAATCGACCGATCGGTTTCCACAGAGTACATCCCTAGCTAAGATTAACAGATGGATGCTCAAACTTGCGGTGTTTCGCCGCAGTAATTAGCTTGGGCGTTGGCCTGCAGGACGCACAAAAAATGCCGATATCGGGGAAAAAAGTGCAAGTCTAACTAAAATGGTACAGCAATTGCGTCACTCCCACAGACACCTCTGTGGTCTGTGGGCCACCCCCGAATATCAGTCAGGGGTTCAGGGCCCGATGGTGGTCGCTATCCTTGGCTGACTGTTAAAGTTGCTATTACTTGTGGGAAAAAACACAGGCGAAGATGTTGGTTGTCTATAGTATTTTGCTGCGGGCAGCTTTCACATACCAAATAAAATATTCCCAGGAGGCAGGAGCAAACATAAATTTGGCTAATCAACTCACAATCAAGACGGTTATTCCTCTGTATTCTGAGATATCCAGACGGCAGTTAAAATAGCCAGATTTGTGTTTGATCTCCGGCTGCCTCAAGGTAAGGGGTGAAAGAAATTTATCTGGAGACGAGTTTATGTGAATATCATTGAATAATAAAATTGGGGTGCACGACAGATAACTGTGGCTCAGAAGAATTCCGAATTGAAAACCCAGACATCAAAAATCAAGGTTGATGCTTGCCTCGGCATACTTACAACAAATTCATATTCACGAATTATTGTGATACCATTTTCCCAAAATAATGGCGACCTAGGCAAACTCCCAATCCTTATGTCAGGAGTCATTCGCAATCGAAAATCGAAGATAGAAAATCGAAAATGGTATGACTTCAGCAATTTAAATCGGCGAATTCTTCCTTTAATCAGACTTATTAAATCGAACAGCCCCGGGGCACAGGAGAACGGTGCATGAATTCCCAAGAAAATCCTAAGCTAAAAATTCTGATAGTCGATGACGAACCGGATAACCTCGACTTGCTTTACCGCACCTTCCATCGAGACTATAAAGTGCTCAGAGCCGAATCTGGCCCCGCTGCTCTCGAAATTTTGGCAAAAGAGGGAGAAGTAGCAGTGATTATCTCTGACCAGCGAATGCCAAAAATGAGCGGTACGGAGTTTCTCAGCCTGACGGCGGCTCAATACCCCGACGTGATCCGGATTATTTTAACTGGCTATACGGATGTTGAAGATTTAGTAGAAGCTATTAACGCTGGCAAAGTATTCAAATACGTTACCAAGCCTTGGGATGCTCAAGAGCTGATCAATCTTGTTAGTCAAGCTGTTGAGACTCACAATCTTCTGAAAACGCGCACCAATGAACTGCGCCGTGCTTTGAGCCAAGAATCGCTGCTTTATGCCGTTACCAATACTATCCGATCGGCTCCCAATTACCAGCAAATGCTGCAAAGAATTGTGGAAACTGTCGGGCAGATGTTTGAGGTGAGTTGCTGTCTGCTGCGGCCGTTCCAAGACGGCCGGGTGGCCGATGAGTGGTTCGTTTACCAGAAGGCAGAAACTAAAGGTGTGGGGGGCGATGAGGAAGTCACGCCCGGTGATGCTTCTGCTGCCGAACTCTCCCCGGATTTGCTGCCGGATTTGGTTTGGGAAACTCTGGATGTGGAGGTGATTCAAGATGCCCAAACTGACGATCGAGTTTTAAACTGGGATAATCCACAGCGAAAGCAGGCTTACGAAGCTGCGAATATTCGATCCAGCTTGATCGTACCGCTATTTTACAAAATCGAACTGATGGCAGTCTTGGCGCTGCATCAGTTTGAGGAACCGCGCCAGTGGCAAGACCACGAGGTACAGTTGGTAATTACGGTGGCAGACCAAGCGGCTTTGGCGCTTTCTCAAGCCCGGGCTTACGAACAGGTGCGGGCGCTGGCCAAGCGCGAGGCCTTAGTCAATACTATTACTACGGCAATTCGATCGAGTCTCGATCCCCAAAATATTTTTGCAGCCATTACTCAACAACTCGGCCAAGCTTTGCAAGTTGACGGCTGCGCCCTATCTCTGTGGACAGAAGATGATGAATACGTCCAATGCGTGGGGCTATACGACACAGATAGGGATACCGTGGCTGTAGAACAGGGTTTTCTTGATAATCCAGAGCTAGTTGCGAACCCTCTGGGCTACGAGACGGATTCTGGTGATGCTGCTGCTAACACTCGCGCCTGGGTTTTTGCCCATCCTTCTTTGCCACAGTCTTTGGTGCCGATTCGGGGCAATCCGCTGTTGTTGCAAGTTATGGTATCAAAAGAGCCGGTGGCGATCGAAGACCTCGACGAACACCCCGAATTAAATGTTACAGAACTGCAAGTTCGATCGCCAGCCCGCGCCCTGTTAGTCGTTCCCTTGCTCTCAGAAGGCAAAATCATCGGCAGCATTTCGCTGCGCCAAAATCACAGCATCCGCCGCTGGAACATCTCAGATATTGACCTGGCCCAAATAGTCGCAACTCAAGCTGCTCTAGCCGTGCAGCAGTCGCGCCTCTACCAGACTACCAGACAGCAGGCAGAACGGCTTCTGGAAGCCGATCGGCTCAAAACCGAATTTTTCCAAAATATCTCCCACGAGTTCCGCACGCCTCTAACTCTAACTATCGGCCCTCTGGAATCAGCTTGCAGGCGTAAAGAAGACTTACCCTACGAACAAGCCGTAATCGCTTTGCGTAATTCCCGCCGCCTCCTGCGCTTGGTAAATCAACTGCTGGACTTGCAGCGGCTAGATGCCGGACGGATGCAGCCGAGTTTTCGCCCCTGCGATTTGGTCGGTTTCTGTTACTCTACCGCAGAGTCGTTCCGCGCCTACTGCGAGAAAAAAGGACTGCACTTAATTACCCAACTGCAAGAATGTCCTTTACTTTATTTGGACTTGGAAAGATTTGACAAAGTTATTTACAACCTGCTATCAAATGCTGTTAAATTCACCCCAGAAGGCGGAACTATCACCCTGAAAGTTGAATCTGCCGGCGCTCACTGTTTGTTGCAAGTAAAAGACACGGGTATCGGCATTCGCACCGAACAAATTCCCTATTTATTCGAGCGATTTCACCAAGCCGAAGGTTCAGCTAGTCGTTCCTACGAAGGCAGCGGTTTAGGTTTGGCACTTGTCAAAGAATTAGTCGAACTCCACGGCGGTCAAATTTCAGTTGAGTCAGTTTACGGCGAAGGTACTACTTTTACCGTTTGGCTGCACTTTGGTTCGACGCACTTGCCCCCGGAACAGGTACTAGAAATACCTGCGGAGTTTCACTCATCGAAAGCTGCGGTGGAACTGGCCGATGTGGAGGCGGATTTATCAGAAAATGAGGCTGAAAATCATAACTTTGAGTCGCTCCAACCTGTCCGATCGGAAACAGCAGTGGGAACGGTTTTGGTGGTGGACGACAATCCAGATTTGCGCTTTTATGTGTCAGCAATTCTCCGAGATGCCGGCTTTGCAGTTTTGCTCGCCCGCAACGGAGAAGAAGGATTTGCCGTGGCTAAAAAACGTCGCCCTAATTTAATTATAACGGATTTGATGATGCCTTTGATTTCGGGCTTGGATTTGATTAAGATGATTCGAGAAGATGAGGAATTGCAGGGAACTCCGGCAATTTTGCTGACTGCTAAAGCCGACGAAGATACTCGAATTGAAGGAGTAGAACGGGGTGCGGATGCTTATTTGTCCAAGCCTTTTAACGATCGAGAATTGTTGGCGGAAGTGCGGAATTTGATCGCCCTCAAACAAAACGAGCGGCGAGTGCAGCAGTTGAACAGTTATTTAACTGAGTCGGTGCTGCGCCGATTTTTGCCGCCGGCGATGGTGAAGGCCGCAGCGGCTGGAGATTTGGCCTTGGATTTGCGCCCGGAACCGCGATTGATTACTATTTTGTTTAGCGATATTGTCGGTTTTACTCAAATGGCAAATACGCTGCGATCGCGCCGGGTAGCTGAGCTGTTAAATGAATATTTGGCGGCAATGACTAAGGCTATTTTTGACAGTGGCGGTACGGTGGACAAGTTTGTTGGAGATGCGGTAATGGCTTTCTTTGGCGCGCCGGAGGAATTAACGCCTAATGAGCAAGTACGCCGCGCTGTGGCTGCTGCGGGGCAAATGCTGGGAGCTCTCAAGGAGCTTAACAAGGGCTGGTTGGAGCAGGGAATTGTTGGGGAAAATGGCGTCCCTCCGGTGCGGTTTCGCTGCGGAATTCACCAGGGTACTGCGGTGGTGGGGATGTTTGGCGGCCCCGATCGATCGGATTATACTGCGATCGGGCCGAGCGTGAATATTGCCGCCCGCTTGCAAGAGGTGACGGAACCAAACACGGTGCTAATTTCGGCGGCGGTTGCAGATTATGTGGAGGAAAATCGCATTGTTAAATATAAGCCTTTGAAACTAAAGGGAATTGATGAAACTGTATTGACTTTTTTACTAAATTGTGATTAGTCATTATAAGTATTATATGTTGATATCCCACGCACAATTTCGGGAAAAACCTATTCCTAAATAAGTAGATGAGTGGCCAAATATGTATGTAGCCCAAAGCGATTATCACTCCGTGAAACGCTCATTTGGAGCGCGAATTAAATAACTTACAATTTTAATTGTTATTGTGGGATGGGCGTCCCGCCCGTCCAAAAAGGACG
>NZ_JAUBVD010000105.1:0-10700 GCF_036705675.1 Microcoleus sp. AT8-A3 | reverse complement strand
GAGACAGGGGTTTCAACCCCTGTCGGACTGTCGGACTGTCGGACTGTCGGACTGTCGGACTGTCGGACTGTCGGACTCTCGGACTTTGATACACGCAAAAAATCTTCCTGGTTTTCTTAGCAAAATGTTACAAACAAAGAAGCAAAAGTCTATTCAGGAGAATCCGCCTTGGTACTCTACAGCCCTCAACTTGAACCCAGTCAGCAGCAAAACCTTTCCTCCATCAATGGTTTTGCGGGCCGGCACATTGGCCCGACACCCAACGAAATCCAGCAAATGCTCAATGTTTTGGGCATTTCCAGCCTCGATGAGTTGATTGACAAAACGGTTCCAGCGGCGATTCGCATTTCTCAACCCTTACAACTTCCCGCAGCGCAAAGCGAGTACAGCGCTTTGGCAGAATTGAAAGAAATTGCTGCAAAAAATCAGGTATTTCGATCGTACATCGGCACTGGATATCACGACTGCATCACTCCCCCCGTCATTCAGCGGAATATCCTAGAAAATCCCGGCTGGTATACAGCTTACACTCCCTACCAAGCCGAAATTGCTCAAGGGCGATTGGAAGCTTTACTGAACTTCCAAACCATGATAATTGACCTCACGGGTTTGGAAATTGCCAACGCTTCTTTGCTGGATGAAGGGACAGCGGCGGCGGAAGCGATGGCGGTTAGTTACGGCGCCAGCAAAAATAAGGCAAAAGCGTTTTTTGTTTCCCAAGATTGCCACCCTCAAACTGTGGAAGTGGTGCAAACTCGCGCTAAGCCGCTGGGAATTGAGGTAATTGTCGGCGACCATCAAAGCTTTGAGTTCGATCGTACAATCTTCGGCGCTCTCCTGCAATACCCCGCCACAGACGGCGCAATTTACGACTATACCGATTTTATTCGATCGGCACACGAAGTCGGCGCATTAGTCACAGTAGCCGCCGACATATTGAGCCTTTGCTTGCTCACACCCCCCGGCGAATTCGGCGCGGATATAGCCGTAGGAAGCACTCAGCGCTTCGGAGTGCCGATGGGATTCGGAGGGCCCCACGCCGCCTATTTCGCCACGCGAGAAGAGTTTAAACGGCAAGTTCCGGGGAGAATAGTTGGCGTTTCTAAAGATGCCAACGGCAAATCTGCTTTGCGTCTGGCCTTGCAAACTCGCGAACAGCACATCCGCCGCGAAAAAGCAACCAGCAATATTTGTACTGCTCAAGTTTTGCTAGCAGTGATGGCGAGTATGTATGCTGTTTATCACGGCCCGTCTGGACTGAAAGACATTGCTGAGAAAGTACGGACTTTAACAGCACTTTTGGCATCCGGTTTAAGAAGTTTCGGATACACAATTGGTTCTCAACCTTTCTTCGATACTCTGCGAGTAGAATTGGGAGACAAACCGCTGTCAGAACTTCTAGAAGCTGCTAAAGTACGCAAAATTAATCTCCGAGTTTTCGATGATTCGACAGTGGGAATCACTTTAGATGAAACTGTCAGCGTTGAAGATGTGCAAGAGTTGTGGGAAATTTTTGCACAGGATAAAGATTATATCAGGGCAGACGGGCAGAATGCTCTCAACATTCCGCTGGATGCCGACGCATTGAATTCCTATTTGACCTTACCAGATTTTTGCGATCGCACCAGCAGCTATCTCGCCCATCCAGTTTTCAACAGTTACCATTCAGAAACTGAACTTTTGCGCTATTTGCACCGTTTAGAAGCCAAGGATTTATCGTTAAATACATCGATGATTCCCTTGGGTTCTTGCACCATGAAATTGAATGCAACAGCAGAGATGATGCCGGTGACTTGGGCAGAATTTGGCAAGATACATCCCTTTGCACCCCGCGATCAAACTCGCGGCTATCAAATGATGTTCGTGCAACTAGAACAGTGGCTGGCAGAAATCACCGGTTTTGCGGGAATTTCTTTGCAGCCAAACGCCGGTTCTCAGGGCGAATACGCGGGCTTGTTAGTTATTCGCCAATACCACGAACACCGAGGCGAATCTCACCGAAATATCTGTTTGATTCCCCAGTCAGCCCACGGTACAAATCCGGCTAGCGCGGTGATGGCGGGGATGAAAGTAGTTGCTGTCGAGTGTGATTCCCAGGGCAATATTGATGTCGCCGATTTACATAAAAAAGCAGACAAGCACAAAAAAGAACTGGCGGCTTTGATGGTAACATATCCATCAACTCACGGCGTTTTTGAGGAAGAAATTAAAGAGATTTGCGAGATTGTCCACAACTGCGGCGGACAAGTTTATATGGACGGCGCAAATATGAATGCTCAAGTTGGTTTGTGCCGCCCCGGTGATTTTGGTGCTGATGTTTGTCACTTGAATTTGCACAAAACTTTCTGTATTCCCCACGGCGGCGGCGGGCCGGGAATGGGACCGATTGGGGTAATGTCTCATTTGGTGCCTTTCTTACCTTCTACTGATGAAGAATCAAAATCTTACCCCCCCCAACCCCCCCTTGCTAAGGGGGGGAGCAACATACAGCCCCCCCTTCCTAAAGGCGAAATATCCCAATCAGTTGGTGCTGTTTCCGCAGCGCCTTGGGGAAGTGCTAGCATTTTGACTATTTCTTGGATGTACATTCGGATGATGGGAGGAGTGGGTTTAACTGAGGCGACAAAAGTAGCAATTCTTAATGCTAATTACATGGCAAAACGGTTAGAATCTTATTATCCGGTTTTGTACAAAGGGAAAGCTGGTTTGGTGGCGCATGAGTGTATTCTAGATTTGCGATCGCTCAAAAAATCTGCGACTATTGAAGTAGAAGATATCGCTAAACGGTTGATGGATTACGGCTATCACGCGCCGACGGTTTCTTGGCCGGTTGCTGGTACGGTAATGGTGGAACCGACGGAAAGCGAATCGAAGCAGGAATTAGACCGTTTTTGCGAGGCGATGATTGCGATTCGAGGCGAAATTGCGGAGATTGAAAACGGTAATGTTGACGCACAAAATAACGTCTTGAAAAATGCGCCGCACACCGCAGAATCTCTGATGGTTGATGAGTGGAATCGTCCTTATACTCGCGCGCAAGCTGCTTATCCGGCACCTTGGACTCGCGAATATAAGTTTTGGCCTGCGGTGGGCCGGATAGATAATGCGTTTGGCGATCGTAATTTTGTCTGTTCTTGTTTACCAATGGAGGCATACACTTAAGAGTGTAATCAATGTAAATCTCGTTTATATCTGAGTCTAGATACCCCTAAATCCCCCTTAAAAAGGGGAGTAGGGGTTGACTTTGAGAACGCTTCCGGTCCCCCCTTGTAGGGGCGGTGCGACCCCTACTCCCCGTGCCCGCCCTCTTGGCTAGGGGGATATCCGGGTTTGATAGATGCCGAAATCCACCTCACAAAAAGCCTCAAGAAACCGGGTTTCTGCGATAATTTATGTATCATCACCCAGATTCAGGAAGAAACCCGGTTTCTACATCCCCACCAACAGCCTCCAAACTCCATAAGCACCGCGCAAAATCTAAGAAACCGGGTTTCTACGAGTATCTAAACATCCTCACGCCCGATTTAGGAAGAAACCCGGTTTCTGAGCACCATGCTACATCCAAGAAACCGGGTTTTTACTTGATCTGTCGGTGGGAACGAAATATTGTCGTAAAAAACCCGGTTTCTGAGCTTACGCACTTTGACTAAAGAAACCGGGTTTTTACTGAATCTGTCGGTGGGAACGAAATATTGTCGTAAAAAACCCGGTTTCTGAGTCAATCTCAAGGAGTAAGCTGTTGTGCATTTAAATCGTCCTTAGCATCCGAGTGTGTTAGGGGACAAATGCAACTCTCCTGTCCCAGCCACTGCGATCCTACTTGATGCAGGGCTGCCATCACCGGTTGAATTTGGCGACCCTTGGGCGTGAGGGAATATTCTACACGGGGCGGAATCTCGGCATACACACGCCGATCGACTAACCCTTGAGATTCCAACTCTCGTAGGCGTTGGGTGAGGGTTTTGGTGCTGATGCCAGGAAGTGCTGTGAGTAATTCGTGGGGACGGCGATCGCCTCCAAACAGTTCGCGTAGAACCAAAATTGACCATTTATTGTCCAACAAATCCAGCACAAATTGAATCGGACATTTAACCTCTACGCACTGACTCGCTTCCACCATAAACTCCCTTCACTATAATTTCCATATTTCTTTAGAAATGGCTCAAGCGTCCTATTGGCTTCAATGCTTTACCTAAAGTAACTATAGGATACCACTGGTAACTGACTTGTGGGCGATCGCGGATTAAGGCAATGTGGTGCACAGTCATCAATTCCGAACAATCCACTCTCCACTCCTATGGTCAGTTCAATTAGTAAATCGGAGTCTGCTGGTCTCCCATCCAGCATTAAAGCACCTGTTCAAGAAACCCTGTTAACACCACGCTTTTACACCACCAATTTTGATGTCGTTGCCGAAATGGATCTGTCCGGGCAACAAGCGGAATTAGAAGCAGTTGTAGCAGAATTGCGCGCGGACTATAACCGCCACCATTTTGTCCGCAATCAAGAGTTTGAGCAATGCTGGGACAAGATTGATGGCGAAACGCGAAAGGCATTTATTGACTTTCTAGAGCGCTCCTGTACCTCAGAATTTTCGGGTTTTCTGTTGTTCAAAGAACTCTCCCGCAAACTTAAGAATCGCCAACCGTTGTTATCGGAAGCCTTTAGCTTACTGGCACGGGATGAAGCGCGTCACGCCGGTTTCTTGAATAAGGCGATGGCAGATTTTGGGTTGTCTCTCGATCTGGGCTATTTAACAAAAAATCGTACCTACACATTCTTCCCTCCAGAATGGGTAATTTATACTGTTTATCTGTCGGAAAAAATTGGCTACTGGCGCTATATTTTGGTGTATCGCCATCTAGAACAACATCCAGAACATCAAATTTATCCCCTGTTTCGCTACTTCGAGAATTGGTGCCAAGACGAAAATCGGCATGGGGATTTCTTTAAGGCTTTGTTGCGATCGCAGCCTAAGCTTTGGAATAACTGGAAAGCAAGACTCTGGGCGCGCTTTTTCCTACTGACGGTGTTTGCCACCCACACAATGACGGTGTTGGAACGCTCCACATTTTATGACTCGATCGGCATCGACCCCGATGAATATAACAAGCAGGTGATTCATCACACCAATGAAACAGCAAAACGGGCGTTTCCCAGTATTTTAGATACCCACCATCCAGAATTCTTTCCTCGTTTGGATCGATGTGCGATCGCCAATCAGAAGCTAGCAGAAATCTCAACTAATCAGCGCCCTGCCGCCATCCAATTTTGCCAAAAATTACCCTGGATTGCTGCGATCGCGTGGCAGTTGTTGCGCCTTTATTTACTGCCCTCGATTAATGCTGAATCGTCCAGAACCGCTATTAATTAGGAGATATTGCCATGACTAATCTATCGACACGCCTCCGAGAAGGCACGATAAAATCCCACACCACAGCCGAAAATACTGCATTTATGAAATGCTTTATCAAAGGCATTGTGGAACGGGAACCTTTGCGTAAACTATTTGCCGATTTGTACTTTGTTTACAGCGCCTTAGAAACGGCTTTGCAGAGCCATGTCAACCACCCGATTATCGGAACCCTCTATTTCCCTGAGTTAAATCGCACTGAGAATCTGGCTTGCGATCTAGCTTTTTATTACGGTGAAAATTGGCGGGAGGAAATTACGGCTTCTCCTGCGGGTTGTGTGTATCGCGATCGCATTCAAACCCTCTCAAAAACCGATCCAGTCCTGCTGATTGCCCATGCCTACACCCGCTACATGGGTGATTTATCCGGCGGACAAAGCTTGAAAAACGTGATTCGATCGGCGTTGTCTCTGCCGCCGGATCAAGGAACAAATTTCTATGAATTTTCCCAAATCTCGACACCAGAAGCAAGGCGAGTATTTAAGGAACGCTATCGCCAAACCTTTGATGAGTTTCCGGTGGATGCTGACACGATCGAGCGAATTGTCGCCGAAGCAAATGCGGCATTTACCCTTAACCAGGATGTAATGCACGAACTCGAAGCCGATGTGAAAGCGGCGATTGGAGATCATACCTTTGATTTGCTGACTCGGCAAGATCGCCCCGGTAGCACAGAAGGCCGCAGCCCTCATGCCAAGCGAGAATCTGTCGCGAAATAACTCGCCCAAGGAAAACAAGATCGATCGTATCTCTAAAATATGCCGGGGTTCTGAATTTACACAACAACAGAAGGATACATTAGTTAATGAAACAGTTATCACAAACGGTTGAATTTGATGCTGCATTGTTGAATAAATACAACCAGCCTTTACCTCGCTATACCAGCTATCCACCCGCCACAGAATTAAGCACTGACTTCGATCGCAAAGCATTTAAAACCGCGATCGCCATCGGCAATCACAAACAAACCCCCTTATCGCTTTACTGCCACATCCCCTTTTGTGAAACGCCCTGTTATTTCTGCGGCTGCAATACCATCATTACCCAGCGCAAGGAGGTGGTAGAACCCTATTTAGGCTATCTCGATCGCCAAATTCGCCAAGTTGCCAGTTTGGTGGATGCCGATCGGCTGGTGCATCAGTTGCACTGGGGCGGCGGCACGCCCAACTATCTCGATCGCACTCAGGTAGAGTTTCTCTGGAACCAGTTAAATCGATATTTTCGGTTCGATGACGCAGCAGAAATATCGATCGAAGTCAACCCTAGCTATATCGATCGCGAATATATTCTATTTTTGCGACAATTAGGCTTCAATCGGATTAGTTTTGGCATTCAAGACTTTAATCCCACCGTGCAGCAAGCGATCAATCGGGTGCAGCCGGAAGCGATGTTGTTTGATGTGATGGATTGGATGCGGGAAGCTGGGTTTGAAAGTGTAAATGTAGATTTGATTTACGGCTTACCTTTCCAGACACAAGCCACATTCCAGGAAACTGTACAGAAGACCTTGCTATTAAATCCTGATCGCATTGCCGTCTTTAATTTTGCCTATGTTCCCTGGCTCAAACCGGTTCAGAAACGAATGCCGGAATCTGCTTTGCCCACTGCGGGGGAAAAGCTGAAAATTCTGCAAAGTACGATCGACCAACTGACGCAAAGTGGCTATGTGTTTATTGGTATGGATCACTTTGCCAAGCCTAATGATGAACTGGCGATCGCGCAACAAGCTGGGCAACTACATCGGAATTTTCAGGGTTATACCACTAAGCCAGAATCGGATCTGTTGGGCTTTGGCATGACTTCCATCAGTATGTTGCAGGATGTGTATACCCAAAACCACAAGGGATTGAAAGATTTTTATCTGGCGATCGATGGGGGTGAATTGCCTATCGAAAAAGGTGTTAGACTTAATCATGACGATCTGATTCGGCGCACAGTAATCATGGAATTGATGTGTCAATTCCAACTGTCGGTGCAGGATTTGGAAGAAAAATACCATCTCGGATTCGATCTAGATTTTAATGACTATTTTGCTCAGGTTTTGCCACAACTTGATGCCTTAGAAGCCGATGGGTTAATCAAACGTTGGGGCGATGGCATTGAAGTAACTGCGATCGGGCGCTTGCTAATTCGCAATATTGCATCGGTGTTTGATAGCTATCTCATCCCCCACTCAAGCAAACGGTTTTCCAAGTCCCTATGAATCAGCGTCAGATTTGTTAACTCAGATTAGTTAACATAGTCAGGGACGGATAAATACTTTCATAACCGAGTTTTTGCGTAAATTCTAACCAATTCAACAAGGAAAAAATCAATGTTCTGTGAACAATGCGAACAAACAGCAAGCGGACAAGGATGCCATCAGTTTGGTGCTTGTGGGAAAAGTCCCCAGGTGAATGCTATCCAAGATTTGCTGATTTATTATCTGCGCGGGTTGGCTCCGATTGCCCTGAAAGCAAAGGAGTTAGGCATTGATACTCATGCAGTGGATGTCTTCACCTGCGAAACGATCTTTGCCACGATGACGAATGTCAACTTTTCCGAAAAGCGGTTTGTTGAGTATCTCCAAGAAGCGATCGCCCATCGCGCCAACCTCAAGGCTCAAGTGCAGCAAGCAACAGACACTCCACCTACCTGGGCTGCAATTTCCGACTTTGAACCCAACTTTGAGGATAGCCTGGTTGAGCAGGGTGAGCTGATTTCGTCTCAGTTCCTCAGTCAGTCTGGCTTGAATGTGGATATTTTCTCACTCAAACTCACAGTGCTATATGGGGTTAAGGGTCTTGCCTCCTACACCTTCCACGCCTACGAAGTGGGCCAGGAAGACGAGCGGGTGTATCGTTTCATTTATGAGGCACTTGTCGCCCTCGATAACCAGACTTTGAGCTTGCAGGATTGGGTGAATCTTGCTCTTGAGGTGGGAGCCATCAATCTGCGCTCTATGGAACTATTGGATGCCGGACATACCGGTACCTATGGGCACCCAATTCCCACGCCTGTTCCCCTCAATCCACGGCAAGGGAAGGCGATTCTGGTTTCAGGACATGACATCAAACAACTCGAAGGCTTACTCAAGCAAACAGCAGACACGGGAATTACTGTTTACACCCACGGCGAACTTCTACCAGCCCACGGCTATCCCAAACTAAAACAGCAGTATCCCCATCTCTACGGTCACTACGGCACTGCTTGGCAGAACCAAACCAAGGATTTTGGCAAGTTCCCCGGTGCGATCGTGATTACGACCAACTGCTTAATGCCAACCCATTCCTATTATGAAGATAAACTCTTTAGCGTTGGCCCCGTCGGCTATCCGGGTCTGATTAACTTGAGTGCGATCGACAATGACACACCCGATTTTACTCCCGTTATTGAGAAAGCACTGGCACTTCCCGGCTTTACTGAAGATGCACCCCCCAGGGAAGTCACAGTTGGTTTTGCCCACAATACAGTCCTAGGGGTGGCAGATAAAATCATTGAGGCTGTGAAACAGCGTAAAATCCGCCATTTCTTCCTGGTGGGGGGCTGTGATGGAGCCAAACCCGATCGCAACTACTACACCGAGTTCGTAGAAAAAGTGCCTGATGATTGTGTCGTGCTCACCCTAGCTTGCGGTAAGTTTCGCTTCTTCGATCGACAAATGGGCGACATTGACGGACTACCCCGCCTGATGGATGTTGGTCAGTGCAACGATGCCTACTCAGCGATTCAGATTGCTGTAGCCCTAGCCAATGCCTTTGAGGTAGGTGTCAACGATATACCCCTTTCCATGATTCTGTCGTGGTATGAACAAAAGGCAGTAGCCGTCTTGCTAACTCTCTTGCATTTGGGGATTAAAAACATTCGTTTAGGGCCGACATTACCGGCGTTTATTTCTCCCAATGTATTCAAGCTTCTGTCGGAGAAATATAACTTGCAGGCCATTACCACCCCTGATGCCGATCTAGCAGCTTGCTTGAGCCCATTAGCAGTCATTCGCTAAGGAATGAGAATTAAATAACTTAGAATGCGTGATGGTTCTTGTGGGATGGGCGTCCCGCCCGTCCAGAAATGGCGGGCTATAAGCCCAACCCCTACTCCCCACTTTCAAGAGTGTAAATTATTTAATTCGCGATCCTAAGTCTATTCAGAGGGATTCATCTGCGTTAATCTGTGTTTATCTGCGGTGAAAAAAAGAGAATGTATTAACCGCCCCGGACAAGGGATTGACGCAGATTCACGCGCTTGTCGAGAATAGAGATAGGATGGAGATTCATATTCTCAAAGATGGCAGTCGGATTTTCACAGGCTACCGGAGTCAAATGAATCTCGCTGAGTCGGAGTTATGAACCCGATCGCACTAAGCATCGAGCATCCAAGCAATACACTTTTGCATTTGATTGCTCATTGTTTGTCGATCGGCATTATACCTGCGGCCGTGTCCCGGCAACACCCATTCAAACGAGTAATTAGCCAACTTCTGCATAGATTTGATTTGTTCTGGCCAAGAATACCAACAGACATCGTGAAAGCCAACTAGCTCCTGCAAACTTTCCGACCAAGCAAGATGATCGCCGGTGAACAAAAACTTGTTATTGTAAAGCAAAACTGTGTGACCTTTCGTGTGACCGGGCACCGATATAATCAACAAATCATCTGCTAGTTGATACGGTTCTGTGGGCGACAATTGCATTTCTACACGGCAAGTATCAGCGTTAATTTCGTCATAATGAATGATGCGATCGCACCCAAAATGCTCGCGGTATTGTTGATGATCTGCGACATCATCGCGGTGAGTCAAGTACATATAGCGAATGCCACCCATTGCTTCTATGTTTTTGACTAGCGGCGGCACAAAACGGGGAGAATCAACTAAAATGTTTCCTTCAGGGCGGACAATTAAATAGCTGGCTGCAGCGTAGGATTTCTCTGAGTGGTAGCCGCAGTGATAGACATTTTCTGCTACGAGTGCGGGTAACAGTTGCTGAGCTTGTTTGATGCTTTTGGGTTTTTCTACAGTGCCGATCGAACTTGTGGGACAAGACAAAAGAGCCGCGAGCGATCGCATTTCTTCAGTTTCATTAGTTGGCTGGCGGTAAACCGCAGACTGTTCTCCCGCTTGAGTAAATACTTCAGGTGCCATCCACCGACAAGTATCGCAGTCAATGCAGGTACTGTCCACTTGACACTCCCCTGGCTAAAGCCGAGGGGATTCTTGATTCGCAGAATCGACTTGCCGATGCAGAATTACTTCAACATCGGTAGCGGTCAACTCTCCACAAGCGTTCGGATCTAAGATCCAAGTTCC